>NZ_SOHB01000053.1:0-121049 GCF_004403055.1 Cryobacterium sp. TMT1-19 | reverse complement strand
GCCGCCCGCAGCCGCTCCGCCTGGGCGCGCGCCTCGGGCTCGCGGGCCGCCGCCAGCGCGGCCGCCGCCAGGGCCTCGTCGACGTCATCCAGCCGGTCCGGCAGCTCGTCCAGGAGCGCCTGGGTCTGCTCGACGGATGCCACGTGCAGGGCGAGCTCCCCCTGCAGCGTCACAATCTTGGCCTCGATGCCGGGCAGCAGCCGTTCGACGTCGAGAACGTCCTTCAACGATCCGAGCCGGCCCAGGAGATTCTCGATGACGGCCTTGAGGCTCTCAGTCGTTTCCACCAGACCTGGGTCGTCCTGGTACTCACGCCAGGCGCCGTGCGCGTACGATTCGCCGACCACAGCACGTTCGAGCGCTTCCTCCGCCTCCCGACGCGTGCGGAGCGCCGGCCACACGCGGGACGCACGGTTTGCGGCCAGCACGGCCGCCCGGTCGAGGGCGACCGTCCCCTGCCGGGCCTCGAGAACGGCCAGGGCCGAGTGGGCTTCGTTGCGGCGGTCCTGCCGGCTGCGCAGGTCTTCCTGGGCCTGCACGTCGGCGGCGGCCAACTCCAGCGCCGACGTGGCCCGTTCGGCCCCCGCCGACGCCTCGGCCAGCAGCTCGTCCAGCTCCGCCAGGGCGCCGTCGAACCAGGCCCGGTCGCGACTGCCGGGCGCGTCATCGGAGTCGTCGCCGGGCAGGTCTTCGCGCTGCAAGTGCCGGGACGCGGTGGCCGCCAGGCTGGCCAGGCGCTGGCGCACGGATTCCAGCGCATCATCGAGCGACTTGCGCCGGCTGATCAGCCCGAGTTCGAGCTGCTCGAACCGGGCGGTGCCGAAGAGGGTGCGCAGCACCCCTCGCCGGTCATCGGTCTTGGCCAGCAGGAACCGCTGGAACCGGTTCTGGGCCAGCAGGATCACCTGCAGAAACTGGTCCTGCTTGAGCGGCAGGATGCGGCTGAGCTCGTGCCCGACGTCGACCGGACGGGTCGCCACGCTGCGCCAGCCCTCAGGGGTGTCCCGGTCGTCGTGCAGGTCACGGATGTCGAGGCGCGCGTCGGGCGGTGACATGGTCGTACCCGGGCCGCGCTTCTTGTTCTTCTCGTACCTGGGTGTGCGGTAGATGCGGTAGTCGTTCTCGTGCAGTGCGAATTCCAGCTCCACGAAAGTAGGGTCATCCGGTTCGCAGTGGTCACTGCGCAGCTGGGACTCCGTTCCCTCATAGCGCGGCACGCTGCCGTAGAGGGCGAAGCAGACGGCATCGAGGATGCTGGACTTGCCGGCCCCGGTCTTGCCGGTGATCAGGAAGATTCCATCGGCATCGAAGCGCTCGAAGTCGATCACCTGTTCGTTCTTGTAGGGGCCGAATCCGGCGATCCGCAGGCGTTTGATCTTCATCGGCTCAGCTCCCTCAGGTCACCCTCGGTGAGGAGTTCCGCCACCAGGTCTCGTTCGAAATCGGATTGGCCGACCCCGTTGCGCACGAACTCGAGGAACCCGGCGACAATCTCGCGGTCACTCTGGCGGTCGATGCGCTCACCGTAGCTGACGGCATCCGAGTCGACGACGACAGCGGGCCGATGCTCGAGCGTGACGCAGTGCGGGAATCGTTTCTGCAGGCGCCGGATGCCGTCGAGGGGACGCACCTGGTCGGTCAGGATGGCCGACACCCAGTCGGGTTCGAACTCGGCCAAGGCGTCATCGGTCAGGAGCTGTTCGATCTCGCCGGTGAGCACGCTGAGTCGCCGCGGAACCGGAAGCTCGATCCATTCGATGTCGGCGGCAGGGCCGGCCTGGAGCTCGACCAGCCAGCAGCCCCGCGGTTTGCCGGCCTCCGAGAAGGAGTAGTGCAGTGGTGCTCCCGAGTAGCGCACGCGGTCGGTGAGGTGGGCCCGCCCGTGGATGTGGCCGAGGGCGACGTAGTCCGGTCCTGTGAAGACCGACACGGGCACCAGATCGAGTCCGCCCGCGGTGATGTCCCGCACGGCATCGGTCGCCGCGGCCGCGGGCACTCCCGCCGCGAAGCAGTGGCTGAGCACCACCGATCGCCCGCCGCGCACGGCCAGGTCATCGCGGATGCGCTGCATCACGACGGTGAGCACCTGCTCGTGGGTCTTGAGCGGTTCGTCTGCCGGCCCGTGAAAAACGCTGAGGTGCCGGACCAGCGCCGGCTCCAGGTAGGGGATGCCATAGAAGTGCACGGGCCCGTGATCGTCCGGCACGGTGACCGGTTCGAGGAACTGCTCCGGCCGGGTCAGCACATGGACGCCCGCGAGTGCGGCCCACTCCGCCTGGAAGCCGAGGCGGGTGGCGGAGTCGTGGTTGCCGCTGGTCATCACCACCGTGGCCCCTGCCTGCTTGATTTCCCGCAGCACCGCCGCGAGCAGCGTGTAGCTCTCGGCCGACGGCATGGCCGAGTCGAAGATGTCGCCGGCCACCGCCACCACATCGATCCGGCGCTGCCGCACCACCTCCACCAGCGCATCCAGCACCTGATGCAGGGCATCCAGGGTCGAATGGGTGTGGAAGGTTCGCCCGATGTGCCAGTCGGAAGTGTGCAGGATCTTCATGCTGCTCACGTTATCGCCGACGGCCGACACCCGGCGGCACCGGGCAGCGCCGGGCAGCGCCGGGCAGCACCGGGCAACGGGTTCTTTGTTTGTCTTTGTTTTTCTTGACAAACAAAAACAAACACAGGTAAAATTTTTGTATTCTACAATCTCGTGGTTTCGGCCACTCAGCGTCGAGGAGGTCGCCATGTTCGCCGAAGAACGTCAGTCCCTGATCGTCGATCTGGTCACCAGTTCGAACCGGGTCACGGTCAGCGATCTCGCCTCCCGCTTCGATGTCACCCCCGAAACGGTGCGCCGCGACCTCGACAGCCTCGAGGGCGCCCGCCAGCTGCGCCGGGTGCACGGCGGCGCGGTCGCGTTCGACCGGCAGAGCATGTCCGAGCTCAGCCTCGAAGAACGCCAGACGCAGCGGCAGGACGAGAAGCAGCGCATCGCGGCCGCCGCCCTCACCATGATTCCCTCGAGCCAGACCGGCTCCGTCCTGCTGGATGCCGGCACCACGACCGAGCTGCTCGCCGACCTCCTGCTCGACTGGACCCCGGCAGCCCCCGGTGACGAACTCCTGGTCATCACCAACGCGGTGCCGATCGCCACGAAACTCGCCGGCAATGACGCCATCTCGTTGTATATCCTCGGCGGCCGCGTGCGCGGCCTCACCCGCGCCGTCGTCGGTCCCAGCACCATCGCCCAGCTCGATTCGTTGCGGCCCGACATCGCGTTCGTCGGCGCCAACGGCGTGCACGCCGAATTTGGTTTCAGCACTCCGGATGCCGTTGAATCCGCCGTGAAGACAGCCATCGTCCGTTCGGCCCGTCGTGTTGTCGCACTGGCTGATTCCTCCAAGCTCGACAAGGAAACCCTGATCCGCTTCGCGGCCCTGGGCGACATCGACGTGCTGATCGCGGACGCTCTCCCATCAGATGAACTTGCCGCAGCCCTGGCCGCGGCCGACGTTGAGGTTGTGATCGCGTGATCATCACGCTTACCCCGAATCCGAGCCTGGATCGCACCATCGAGCTCCGCGCCCCGCTGGCCCGCGGCGAAGTTCAGCGCGCCGGTTCATCCCGCGAAGAACCGGGCGGCAAGGGCGTGAACATCGTTCGCGCCCTCAAGGCCTCGGACATCCTGAGCCTCGCCATCCTCCCCGGCGACGAGTTGGACCCCGTTCTGGTGGCCCTCCGGGCCGCGGGGGTGCCCCACCTCGGCATGCCGATCGGCGCCTCGCTCCGGAGCAACGTCGCGCTGACCGAGATCGACGGCACCACCACCAAGGTGAACGTGCCCGGACCGGTGCTGACCGCCGCGCAGCAGAGCGACCTGATCGAACTCGTGCTGGAGAAGGCGGAGGGTGCCAGCTGGCTCGTGCTGGCCGGATCGCTGCCGCCTGGAGTGCCCGTCGACTTCTACGCCGACATCACCCGGGAGCTCCGCAGCCGGTTCGGCGCGAGCGCCCCTCGGGTGGCCGTCGACTCGTCCGGCGCGCCCCTCGCCGCCGCCGTCACGGCCGGACCGGACCTGATCAAGCCCAACGCGGAAGAACTGGCCGAGCTCACCGGCATCCCCGACCCGGAGAGCCTCGAGGGCAATCCGGTGCTCGTGGCCCGCGCCGCCGAGCGTCTCGTCGCCACCGGAGTTGGCGCCGTGTTGGCCACCCTCGGTTCCCAGGGTGCCGTGCTGGTGACCGAAGACGGCGCCTGGCTCGCGAAAACGCCGCCGATCGTCGCGCGCAGCACCGTCGGAGCCGGCGATTCCTCCCTGGCCGGCTACCTGCTCAGCAGCATCGTCGGCGGCTCCGCCCCCGACTCTCTCCGCCAGGCCGCAGCCCACGGGGCCGCAGCCGCGTCCCTGCCCGGATCAACCGTTCCGGCACTGCACCAAACCAGACCGGGCGACGTCACCCTGACGTCTCTCAACACCCATCCAAAGGAGGATGTCCAGTGAGTGCACTGATCACCCCGGAGCTTGTCGCTCTGGATAAGAACCTCGGAGCCGCACCCTCGAGCGTAATCCGGCATCTTGCCGAGCTCGTCGTCGGCGCCGGCCGCGCCACCGAGATCGAGAGCCTCTACGCGGATGCCCTCGCTCGCGAAGCGAAGACGGCAACCGGCATCCCCGGCGGCCTGGCCATCCCGCATTGCCGTTCGGCAGCCGTTACCGAGCCGACGCTGGCGTTGGCCCGACTGGCTTCGCCGGTCGACTTCGGCGCCGCCGATGGTCCCGCGGACCTCGTCTTCCTGATCGCCGCTCCCGAGGGCGCGGACCAGGAACACCTCAAGATCCTGGCCAAGCTCGCCCGCTCGCTGATGAAGGCCCCCTTCACCGCCGCGCTACGCGCCGCGAAGACCCAGGCCGAAATCGTCGAACTGGTCACCAGCGTCGTCTCCCCGGCTCCCGTGGCCGCCGGCGGCGTCGCCGGCGCCGGCGCCAACGTCGGAAGCACGCCCGCGGCATCCGCCGGTGTCAAGCGCATCGTCGCTGTGACCGCCTGCCCGACCGGCATCGCGCACACCTACATGGCTGCCGAATCGCTCGTTGCCGCGGCGAAGGCCGCCGGCGTCGACCTGCAGGTCGAAACCCAGGGCTCGGCCGGCCTCACGATGCTCGACCCGGCCGTCATCGCCGCGGCCGACGCGGTCATCTTCGCCGTCGACGTCGACGTTCGCGGTCGCGAGCGCTTCGCCGGCAAGCCCGTCATCCAGGTGCCCGTCAAACGCGGCATCGACGAACCGGCCAAGCTCATCCACGATGCCCTGGCCGCGGCCCAGAACCCCAACGCCCGCCGCGTCGGCGGCACCGTCGGTGCGGCCGAGGCCGAGGAGACCAGCGAGCACTTCGGCCAGAAGGTCAAGCGCGCTCTGCTCACCGGTGTCAGCTACATGATTCCGTTCGTCGCCGGTGGAGGTCTGCTGATCGCCCTCGGATTCCTCCTCGGAGGCTACGAGATCACCGAGGTCGCCGACACGGTCACCCTGGAGAACAACCTGTTCAACCTGCCGGAAGGCGGCATGCTGACCTATCTGGGAGCGGTCTTCTTCAAGATCGGCGCGCTGTCGATGGGCTTCCTGGTCCCGGCCCTGGCCGGCTACATCGCCTACGCGATCGCCGACCGTCCCGGAATCGCCCCCGGTTTCGTCGCCGGTGCCGTCGCCGGGTTCATGGGTGCCGGTTTCCTCGGCGGCATCGCCGGTGGTCTGCTGGCCGGTGTCGCAGCCGCCAGCTTCGCCAAGCTCGACGTGCCGCGCTGGCTTCGCAGCCTGATGCCCGTCGTCATCATCCCGCTGGTCGCGTCGATCGTCGCCTCGGGCCTGATGTTCCTGGTGCTCGGTGGCCCCATCGCGCTGCTGACCACCGCCCTGAACGAGTGGCTGTCCGGCATGACCGGTGCCTCCGCCATCCTGCTCGGCCTGATCCTGGGCCTCATGATGGGGTTCGACCTCGGCGGACCGGTCAACAAGGTTGCCTACGCCTTCGCCGTCGCCGGTCTCGGCACCGCAACCATGGCCAACCAGGCTCCGTGGCAGATCATGGCCGCGGTCATGGCCGCCGGCATGGTTCCGCCGCTCGCCATGGCCCTGGCCACGGTGCTCGACCGCCGACTGTTCACTGTCGCCGAGCGCGAAAACGGCAAGGCCGCCTGGCTGCTGGGTGCGTCGTTCATCTCCGAAGGCGCCATCCCGTTCGCTGCCGCAGACGTGCTCCGCGTGATCCCGGCCTCCATGGTGGGCGCCGGCGTGACCGGTGCTCTCTCGATGGCCTGGGGCGTCACCTCGAAGGCCCCGCACGGCGGAATGTTCGTCTTCTTCGCCATCGACAGCTTCGCGCTCTTCGCTCTGGCGATCGCGATCGGAACCGTCGTCACCGCCATCCTGGTGATCGCGCTGAAGCGATACGCTCGAAAGACACCGTTGGTCACCGCGGACGCAGCAGCGCCCGCCCTGGTCAACGCTTGACCGCACGTCGGCCGCTCCGAGAAATTCGGGGCGGCCGACGCGTAGCATCAATAGCGCAGTATTTCTGCTGCGCAAGAATAGAGGTTGTCCCGTGCAGAATTTCACTGGTGTAGGCGTAAGCCCCGGCCGGATCATCGGATCCGTTCGCCAGATGCCCAAACCGATCAGCGAACCCCCGGCAGGTGAACGCCTGGATGCGGCGACTACACCCGAAGTCGCAACGGAAGAGCTGCGGACAGCCTCCAAGGTGGTGCAAACCGAGCTTCAGCGGCGCGCCGAAGCCGCCACGGGCGCCAGCAAGTCGGTTCTCGAAGCCACCGCGCTGATGGCCACCGACCCGATGCTGATAAAAGCTGCAGTGAAATTAATCGTTACCGGAACATCCGCCGAACGCGCGATCTGGGAGTCCGGCGCATCCGTCGCCGAGATGCTGCACAACCTCGGTGGCTACATGGCCGAGCGGGCCACGGATGTCCTCGACGTGCGGGCCCGGATCGTCGCCGAGCTGCGCGGCGTCACCGCCCCCGGCATCCCCCAGTCTGACGAGCCCTTCGTGCTCGTAGCCGAGGACCTCGCCCCGGCCGACACCGCCACCCTCGACCCGAACAAGATCCTCGCCCTGGTCACCAGCGGCGGCGGACCGCAGTCGCACACCGCGATCATCGCCCGCGCCCTCGGCCTGCCGGCCGTCGTCGCCGCCGTCGGCGTCGACGCCCTCACCGATGGCACCGAGGTCTACGTGGACGGCGCCGCCGGAACCCTCCAGGTTGACCCCGGCGACAACGAGCGCACCGCCGTCACGGCGTGGGAGCACGTCGCGGCCAGCCTGTCCGTGTTCGACGGCACCGGCACCACCGCCGACGGCCACCTCGTTCCGCTGCTGGCCAACGTGGGCGGGGCCGCTGACGCGGTCAAGGCCGCGGCCGCCGGCGCAGAGGGCGTCGGACTGCTCCGCACCGAGTTCTGCTTCCTCGAGCGCGACATCGAGCCCACCATCGACGAGCAGGTCGTGGCCTACCGCGGCGTGTTCGACGCGTTCCCCGGCAAGAAGGTCGTCGTGCGCACGCTCGACGCCGGCGCCGACAAGCCTCTGCCGTTCCTCACCGACAGCACGGAGCCCAACCCGTCGCTCGGCGTGCGCGGTTACCGCACCGACCTGACCAGCCCCGGCGTGCTCAAGCGCCAGCTCACGGCAATCGCCACCGCCGCGCAGGCCTCCTCCGCCGTGGTCTGGGTGATGGCACCGATGATCGCCACAGTCGACGAGGCCGCCGACTTCGCCGCCATGTGCCGCGTCGCCGGGCTGAAGACCCCCGGCGTCATGGTGGAGGTTCCCTCCGCGGCGCTCCGCTCCGCGAGCATCCTGACCGAAGCCGAATTCGTCAGCCTCGGCACGAACGACCTCACCCAGTACACGATGGCCGCCGACCGTCAGCTCGGCACCCTCGCCGCGCTGAACTCGCCGTGGCAGCCCGCCGTGCTCCAGCTGATCCAGCTCACCGTCGCCGGGGCGATATACGAGGGCCACAACAAGCCCGTCGGCGTCTGCGGCGAAGCCGCCGCCGACCCGGTTCTCGCCGTCGTACTCGTCGGGCTGGGTGTCAACACCCTGTCCATGACGGCCCGGTCGATGTCCGCCGTGGGCGCCGTGCTGAAGTCCGTGACGCTCGAACGGGCGCAGGAACTTGCCCAGATCGCCGTTTCGGCCCGTAATTCGGACGAAGCGCGTACCCGCGTGCGCGCCGGATTGCCCATACTTGAAGAGCTGGGTCTCTAGCCGCTTCGGATTTACGTCGCATCGCATCATCGCCGGCGAGCCACCCCTTCGCCGGGCACCAATTAGGAGGAACCATGTCCGAACGTAAAGCCACCATCGCGAGCCGTGTCGGCCTGCACGCGCGCCCCGCATCCCTCTTCGCGGCGGCCGTCGGCGACCTGACCCTCGAGGTCACCATCGCCCTCGAGGCCGACCCGGCCGAGGACGCGATGGATGCCTCGAGCATCCTGTCGCTGATGAGCCTGGGTGCCGCCAACGGCGACATCGTCGTGCTGCGCGCCGAGGGCGACGGAGCCGATGAGGCTCTCGAATCCCTCGTCAAGCTCCTCGAAACGGACCTCGACGCCGAGTAGCACCCCCGACCGAAGGCACCCTCAGTCCGCGCGAATCATGCCGGAGTGAGGGTGCCTTTTCGTGGGTCAGGCTCCGACGCCGGAGGTCAGGCCCGGTCGGGCGTGACCAGGGTGATGAACGCGCTCAGCTGGGCCAGACTCTCCACACTCGAGGGCAGGGTCTCGGTCAGGGCCGGCGAGTAGACCAGCCAGGCCGCCCACTGGGCACGGGAGATGGCCACGTTGAGCCGGTTTGCCAGGAGCAGGAACTCGAGGCCGCGCGGTACGTCCTCTGCCGCGGAGGCAGCAAGCGAGACCACGGCGACCGCCGCCTCCCGGCCCTGGAACTTGTCGACGGTGCCCACCGGCACGTCACCCAGGCCGGCCTGCACGAGGTGGCGGCGCAGCAGCTCGACCTGCGCGTTGTAGGGCGCCACGACGATCACGTCGCCCTGCGCCAGCGGTGCGCTCCGGCCACCGGATGTCCAGGGTCGGCCGAGCAGACCGGTCACCAGTGAGACCACGGCTTCGGCCTCCTCCACCGACGAGGTGGAATTGAACCGGTGCGGCACGGGCACCGGGTGCAGGCCCGGCTCCACAGCCTCGAGTCGGCGATCGGAGGGGTGCGAGCGCAGCCGCCCCTCGTAGGACAGCGCCGACACCGGAGCGCAGATCCTCGGATGCATGCGCCAGCTGGTCTTCAGAAAGTAGCCGAATTCCGGCGGGAGCACCTGGTGTCCGTCGCTGAGCCAGCCCAGAGCCGAGCCGTCGACCGGTTCGGGGTGCGTGCCCTGGCTGACCTGCGGCAGCTGTTGCGGGTCGCCGAGCAGCAGCAGGCGTTCGGCCGCGACGGCCGCTGCGATGGTGCTGGCGAGGGAGAACTGGCCGGCCTCGTCGATCACGAGCAGGTCGAGGGAGCCCCGCGGCACCCGGTCGGCGTTGCTGAAGTCCCAGGCGGTGCCGCCGAGCACCCAGCCGCCGGACTGCCCGGTGAACCGGGCGAAGGTCTTGGTATCCAGGAGGGTCCACGGCACCGGCTTTTTCTCGTCGCCCTTTTTCGCTTTCTTCCCGACCTGGCCGGGCTCCAGCCCCGCCTCGATTCCGGCGGCGAGTACGGCCCGGAGCATGTTCTCGACCGCGGCGTGGGACTGCGCGACGACGCCGACGCGCCAGCCGTGCCGCACGACGAGGTCGGCGATCACCCTCGAGCCGACGAAGGTCTTGCCGGTTCCGGGCGGGCCCTGCACCGCGAGGTAGGACCGGTCGAGCACGAGCAGGGTGTCCCGGATGGCGGTGCGCACATCCCCCTCACCGTCGCCGTCGTCGGCACCATCGCCCTCGCCCTCGCCGTCGCCGTCCCCGACACCGGCACCATCGCCGGGGCGCGCCGGTGGCTGCACCAGGGGCTGCGCCGGCCCGCTTGCCCCGAGCAACCGGGGCGGGCGTCGGCGCAGCAGGTCGAAGGCCGCGTCCGGCAGCGGTTCCGGCCACCGGGAGAGCACGGCGCGGCCCCACTCCGAGATCGCGGTCACCTGGCTACCGGCTGGCGGCGGGGTGCCGGGGGTGAGGGCGATCGGCATTTCCCGGTGGGCGGGTGCATCGCGTTCGAGCACCTCCTCGACCAAATAGACCGACTCGTCGATCACGTCGATGATGGTCGCCCTGTTGTGCGCGGTGCGCGCTCCGGGAGCGTCGCTGCGGCTGATCGGCGGGTAGGGCAGGTCGTAGAGCAGGAACGGCTGCTGCCCGACCGTGAGCGAACTGCCCGGCGCGAGTGCCCCGGTCAGGCGCAGTACCCGGCGGTCGAGCGACTGGCGGCCTTCCCGGTGCCAGCCCAGGTGAAGGGCTGCTGTTTCGACGATGAGCACGTCCCTGGTGTCCGCCCAGTCGTCCACGGGCGCGCCCAGGCGACTGTAGTGGTCCCACCAGAACGATTTCTGCTCCCGCCGGTGGTAGTCGATCGCCGCCGAGGCGAGGGCGAGCGCGGTCTGGTCGGCGGTGCGCTCGGCCGGCGGAACGTCGGCAAGCAGCGCGGAGAGTTCCAGGTAGACCGGGTCCGGTTCCCGCACCGGCAGGGGCACGCCCGCCAGGGTCGCCGGCGACGCTGCGGTGGCGCCCGGCTGCTCGGCGGCGCGGGCCAGCAGCCAGTCGCGCAGGCGCAGGGTGGAGCGGCAGTCGTACGCGTTGTAGCGGGTGATGTCCGTGAGAATCTGCTCTGCGGCATCCGTCTGTCCGGCGGCCAACAGGGTGCGCGAGCGCACGTATTCGGTGATCGAGTCGGCGGCGTTGGCCACGCCCTCGCGTTCCTCGAGCCCCATGTAGAGCGGTTCGAGCTTCTTGAGCGAGTAGCTGCGGCTGCCGATGCGCAAGCCCTGCCGCACGATCGGGTAGAGGTCAACGAGCACATTCCGGCGCAATAGGTCGTCGACCGCTTCTTCGCCGACCCCGTGCCGGGCGGCAAGGCCGAGCAGGTGGGTGCGCTCGTAGGGGGCGTAGTGGTAGATGTGGAGCCCCGGATGCCGCGAACGGCGCTCCCGCACATACTCCAGGAAGTCGATCAGGGCCTGACGTTCCTCGGCGTGGTCGTGCGCCCAGAAGGTGCGGAAGGTATCGTCCGGCAGGGCCAGACCGAACAGATAGTCCAGCCCCCACTGTCCGTTGCCGGCCTCCTGGTAGAGCGGGTCACCCTCGAAGTCGAAGAAGATGTCCCCCGCGTCGGGTGCGGGCAGAGCCGCGAGGGCGGCCGGGTTGATGATCTCCCAGTTCAGTGGCCGGCCGGGGGCTCGGGGGGCGATCTGCAGCCGGGCCTGCCCCTGCAGGGTCGCCAGCGTGGCGTCTGACAAACCGGGGACGGGCTCGCGCCGCGCGGCGAGGTCGTCGATGGAGCGGACGCCCGCGGAGCGCAGCCGGGCGCGCTGGCTGAGCCGCAGGTTCGCGACCAGGAGCACGTCCCGGTGCTGCTGCACCTGCTCCTCGCACAGGTCACAGCGGCCGCAGGCGGCGTAGCGAGGGTCACCCCACGGGGTCGGTGCAGGGTCGGCGAGGCGTTCGTCGACCAGCCGCTCGAGGCGGGCGCGCCGGGCGCGGTAGACCGGCAGGATGTCCTGCAACCGGTGCGAGCTCGTGCGGCCGTCGCCGAGCAGAAGGTGCACGTTCTCCCCCGTCGGGATGCCCATCCGCTGCAACTGGTCGCTATACGCCGCCAACTGCAGCAGCGCCGTGATCTTCGCCGAGCGTGCCAGCTTCGTGTCGTAGACCTCGTAGGTCGCGGCATGGTCGGCGGGGTCGGCGGGGTCGGAATGGTCGGCGGGGTCGGCGGGGTCGCTCTGGTCGCCGCTCCCGGTGCGGATGATGAAGTCCGCGTAGCCCAGGAATCGCCCGTCGAAGAATGCAGCCTGGAACACCACCTCGGCCCCTGCGCGCAGGGCCGCCTCGCTCATTTCAACGGCGGAACCGATGTCGGCGAGGTCGCCACGTTCGATCTCGACGACGGTGCGGGCCGCGCGCAGCTGTTCGAGCATCCGCAGTTCATGGGCGTCGCCCAGCTCGGCGGTGCGCTGGAGCATGGCGTCAGCGGCTGCCGGGGCGGCGTCGATGCGTCCCAGTTTCGCGTCGAGTCGGCGCAACAGTGCCCACTCGCACGCGGCCGCGGCGCTGAGGTCGCTCGCCGAGTAGACAACGGTGGCAGGGTCTGGCAGGAACACGTCGATCTCCTCTTTGCGCACGCACAACCACACCGGAAGCGCTGGTCACGGTGGTTTCGAGGCTAGCCGACACCACCGACCAGAACAGGGGGTGCCGCGCCCTTCCCCCTGCAGCCGTGCTCAACTAGGGTTGGCCTACACGCGGCAGACGAGGTTTTTGATGGCTGTCCGCGCGGCGGTTCACTGTTGATCCGATTCTGGCCGATTGCGGGCCCGATGTGCGACGACCGAGTGCCGTTTCCCTGCAACCAAGCGAGAAGGAACACACCGTGACTGACAGCCAGAACCCCGTACCCACTGCCAACGCCACCGGCCCCGACGCCCACAACATCAAGGACTGGACCGACCTCGGCAAGGAGATGTGGTCCTACCTGACCGGCAAGAGCGCCGCCATCAACTACAGCTTCATCGACATGACGGTGGAGGTGCCGCGCGACATCGGCCCCGACGCCCCCCGTGCCACCTGGAAGCTGAACGGCACACTGCGGGTCACCACGAGCGAGGGTTCCGGCACCGAACCGCTCACCAAGTAGTCATGAGCCCCACCACCCGCCTGGACATCGACCTGGAGTTCTCCCTCGCGGAGCCGGGCACACCGGGCGACACCACGGAGGCGACCGGCGCCGAGCAGATGGGCGGAACCATCACGGCCAGCGGCCTCGACGTCGAGATCTTCTCCAGCAGGCCCGAGATGTTCGTGCGCACCAGCACGATGAAGCTGAAGGAGCTCCGCGGCCTGGCCGGCGACCTGGCCGAGCGCGGCCTGACCGTCTCCGTGTCCGGCCCCGACGGCCTGATCATCCGGCTGGGAGCCGTCAAGGCACCCGTCATCCAGCGGCTGCTGACCGGTTCGTCGCACATTACGCTCGGCAGCCGGGCCGCGCTGGTTCCGCTCCTGCGGCGGCGCAGTGCTGCACCGGATGCGGGCCTGTCCCTGCCGTTGCCGCCGGCCACCCTGTTGCCGTTGGTGCCGACCTTCGACCGGCGCATCCGTCGCCGGGTGACCACGACGCACTACACACCGGGGGCAGGCCGGCCCCGGCTGGTTTTTGTGATCGGCTCGAAGAACTGGAACGGTCAGATGCCGCGCGAGTTCGATCTGCTGCCGACGGTCACCACCATCGGTTCGGCCCCGGATGCCGACCTGCAGCTGGCCGGTCTGCAACCGTTCCATGCCGAAATCCGCCACGACGACAACGACGAGTACGTTCTGTATCCGCTCGGCGACGTTTCCGGCGGAGCCAAGCGGAATTACCGGCAGGACGATAACGATGGGCAGGTCCTGCGCACCGGCGCCCGGATCGAAATGGGTCCGTGGCGCATGGCCTACTTCCGTGAGGAGTATGCCGACCACGGCCGCCCCCACGGCGGTCGCGTGGGCGGGGAACTGTCCGTGCAAAAGCCGCAACCGAGCCGCCGCGCAGCCCGGTTGGAGCGCGAGGCCAACGCCGCCGGTGCCGGCACCACGAACGGCGGCACCGAGCCGACGACCGCGCGGCCGGGGCCGGTGGACGACTCCGAGATCTAGGGTCAGGTCCGGGTCGGCAGATCCTGGCTGCGCCACTCGCGGCGCACGCTGTGGAAGCCGGCACACGGTAGAACGTGTGCCGGCTTCTCTAGTATGGGTCGCGACGGATACCGCCGCGCCCTGCGCCGCCCTGCGCGGCCCTGCCCTGCCCCGAACCAATTCGACGGAGATTCTGAGGAAAAAGCGGGTTTACGGGCTGTTTGGAATGGTTGTGGGCAAAATCTCCGTCGAATTCATTCGGGCTGCGCGGTGGAGCACGGGGTGGCGGGTGGGGGGACGCACGGGTGACGCACGGGGTCGCGCACGGGGTCTCGGGTGGATGCAGAGCGCACCCGTGCGGCTGCAGATCCGGCGGGTGTTGTGGCCAACTCAGGAGATCCGTCCGGCCGGGACGGACATCCGCACCGGTTCCGCACTGGTCCGTGGGAGCCGGGCAATGCGGGCGACGGATGTCCTGAGTTGGCCACACGCGCAGGCTCGGCCGGGCCTGACCCGCGACGGGTGTCCTGCGTTGGCCACCCGCGCAGGCTCGGCCGGGCCTGACCCGCGGCGGAGCCCGGGATCCCCACACCCGCGAAACCCCCTGGCCGTCAGGTACACGCAGCTAGACGGGCTCCCCCGCGGTCTCGGCCGCCGGGATGCTCTGGCCGGGGACGGCATCCTCGCGGCGCGACTCCGCGTGTGGCGCGGTGCCGGACAGCCGCAGCGTCGCCAGGAAGCCGAGCACGAGGAACCCGGCTGCGGCGTACGCCGAGTAGCGGGTGCCGTCGCTGAACGCCTCGCGGGCGGCATCCGCCAGCTCGGGGCTCCGCTCTTCGAACGACGGGATCACCGAGCCCGCACTGTCGACGACCGCGTCGACGATCTGACTCCGGGTCTCGGCAGTCAGCCCGGGCACCTCGGCCAGCTTCGCATCGAGCGACGTACCGACCGCAGTGAACAGCACGGTGCCCAGCACCGCGATGCCGAGCGCCGAGCCGATCTGCCGGGCGGTGCTGGACGTGCCGGAGCCCTGGCCGCTCTGCGCCACCGGCACATCCTTGAGCACGACGCCGGTGAGCTGGGCGGTGGCCAGCCCCACGCCGATGCCGTAGACGAACAGGAACGGCACCACGACGAGCCAGGTGGACTCGGCCGTGATGACCAGGCCGAGGCCGGCGACGCCGATGATCTCGGCGACGATCCCGAACCGCACGATCGTCTCGGGTGAGATCTTGTTGCCGAACGCCCCGGACACCCCGCTGGCCACGAACGAGCCCAGCGCGAGGGCGAGCAGCACGAATCCGGTCTGCAGGGCGTCGTAGCCGAGCACATTCTGCAGCCAGAGCGGCAGTGACAGGATGATGCCGAACTCACCGAGGGAGACGATCATGGCCGCGATGTTGCCGTTGCGGAACGACGGGATCGAGAACAGGGAGAAGGCGAGCAGGGTGGTCTTGCCGGCCCGCTGGCGGTAGAGCCCCCAGTAGATGAAGGCCACGCCGGACACGACGGTGATCAGGAACACGAATGGAATGATCGACAGCGAGTACGGCCAGGTCCAGTCTCCCGCAACCGGCGCTTTGTCGGTGAGCCACCAGCCGTAGGTGCGTCCCTCGATCAGCCCGAAGACGAGCGACGCGCTGGTGATCGCCGAGAGCACGGCGCCGACGACGTCGATGCGGCGCGGCTCGCCGGCATCCTTCGATTCGAGCACGAAGACGAGTACGCCGATGACGATGACGATGCCCAGTGGCACGTTGATGCCGAATGCCCAGCGCCAGGAGAAGGAGGTGGTGAGCCAGCCGCCGAGCAGGGGGCCGACGGCCACCATGCCGCCGATGGTCGAGCCCCAGATCGCGAACGCGATGCCTCGGTCACGGCCGCGGAACGTGGCGTTGATGATCGAGAGCGTGGTGGGCAGCACCATCGCACCGCCGACGCCCTGGATCAGCCGACCCAGGATCAGGAGTTCGCCCGTCTGCGCGAGCGCCGCGAAGACGGATGATGTGGCGAAGACGATTACGCCGAGAATCAGGATGCGCCGTCGACCGAACCGGTCGGCAAGCGTTCCGAACACCAGCAGCAGGGCCGCGAAGACCAGGGTGTAGCTCTCCTGCACCCACTGCACCTGGGTCGAGGTGATCGCCAGGTCGTCGACGATCGAGGGGATGGCCACGTTGATGATTGTGGAATCGACGATGATCAGGGCGACGGCGACGCTGATGAAGACGAGACCGGCCCAGCGCCGGCGCGCCGAGGTGACGCCCGCCGGGGTGACGGGCAGGGTGGCCGGATCGCTCACGCGGTGACCGATCGGGACGTGGCGGACCTGGAGGTGCGCACGCGCACGGTGATGGTGACGATCAGGATGGCGGCCACGGCGACGATCGCCGCGATCGCCGTGGGAGTGGAGAGCAGGGTGCCGGCCAGCCGGGCCACGGCCACCCAGGCCAGGCCCCAGCACAGAGACGCGGCCGGGGCGAGACGGCCGTGGCCGTAGATCGCGAGGAACACGCCGACCAGCCCGGCGACGGCGATGACCAGCACCGCCCACAGGTCCGCGCTGAGGCCGAAGCCTTCGAAGCCGGAGGCGACGAGCACCGCGGTGACGTTGGCGGCGGTGGCGATGGCCACCCAGCCGAGGTACAGGCCCACGGTGCCGTCGGCGACGATCGTCTCAATCAGGTTTTTGGGCCGGGTGCGGAGCGTGAGCTGGAACGCCCGGATCAGCACGACCAGCAGAAGCACGATCACGGGCACACTGAGCCAGAGCAGGTCGAACTGGATGCTCAGGATCCAGGCGGCGTTCAGCACGAGCGACGCGGCGATCGGGTAGCCCAGGGCGCGTTGGCGGTCATCCGATTTCTGCGCCGGCAGAAGCTGCCACAGGGCGTAGGCGATGAGGCCGAGGTAGATCGCGGTCCAGATGCCGAAGGCCGGCCCGTCGGGGGCGATCGGGGTGGCGTCGGCGGCGAGCGCACCGCCTGACGCGTTCTGGATCGGGGTTCCGCCGACGGCGCCGGACCCGATGAACGATCCGACGACGGCCAGGATCGCGCTCGCCAGCACCACCGTTTGACGCAGTGGATCGCTGCTCTTATTCATCTCGGTCTCCCAACGATCAGCCAGCTTAATAGTCGACGGTTTCATCCTGACCTCTTCCGCCCCCTGGAGTATGCAAAACTGCCGCATGCGCATCAACGGGGTGCACCACATCGCCATTATCGCCAGCGACTACGACGTGTCCAAGGCCTTCTACCTCGACGTTCTCGGCTGCACGCTCGAAGCGGAATACTTCCGGGCCGCGCGCCGGTCGTGGATGGGCAAGCTTGCCCTGAACGGCCACTACCTGATCGAACTGTTCTCTTTTCCCGACACCCCGCCCCGGAAGAGCGGCCCGGAAGCGCTCGGACTGCGCCACCTCGCGTTCGAGGTCGACGACGTACCGGCCGCGCGCGACGAGCTGATCGGCAAGCACGTCGAGGTTGAGGAACTGAGGGTGGACCCGAACACCGACAAAGCGATGTTCTTCTTCCGCGACCCCGACGGGCTGCCGCTGGAAATCTACGAGCGCTGAGTCCGGACGCTATTGCTCCGGGCTGCTACTGCTCGGTCACCAGGTGGAAGACCACTCCGTCATCCTGCACGGACACGCGCAGGCGGTCGAGACCGGAGACCACCAGGTCGGCCTCCAGGTCGGCGGCCCGATGGGTGCCGACGACGCCGATCGTGGCGCAGCCGGCGGCGCGGGCGGCGGCAAGGCCGGCTGGGGCATCCTCGACCACGACGCAGCGGGCCGGGTCGACGCCGAGGCGTTCGGCCGCCAGCAGGAACGGCTCGGGGAACGGCTTGCCGCGGCTGGTGTCGTCGATGGTCACCACCGTGAGCGGTGCGGGGAAGCCGGCGGCGTCCAGGCGCACCAGGCACAGCTGCCGGGCACAGGACGTGACGATCGCCCGGCGGGCCTCGGGGATGCTCGCCATGAGTTCCGCCGCGCCGGCCAGGATCCTGACGCCATCCGTGTCGGCCAATTCGAACTCGGTCAGCCGGGTGACGGATGTCTCGACCAGCTCCTCCGCCACCAGGGTCGCGATCATCTGACGCGCCGGCACCCCGTGCTCGGGGCCGGTGAACGACGGGCCGAGGCCGGCCTCGGCACCCCAGCGCAGCCAGGACCGGGTGACCGCCTGAGTGGAGTCGACCAGGGTGCCGTCCATGTCGAAGAGCACCGCCTGGAAGACCTGCCCCTGCAGGGCCTCCTCCCGGGAGGTTTCGAGCGGGGCGATTCCGGGCTGCGTCATTGTGGTTCCATTCGTCTCTGGGCTGGTACCCCTCAAGTCTGCGCCCTCACGGAACTACGCTATGACTCATGACCACTCCTCCCCGCGCGGTGCAGAAGCCGCAGCAGCGCAGTTTCCATGACGACGTGTTCACCGACAACTACGAGTGGCTGCGCGATAAGGACAGCCCCGAGGTGATCGCGCACCTCGAAGCCGAGAACACCTTCACGGATGCCCGCACCGCCCACCTGGCCCTGCTGCAGGAGCAGGTCTTCGAGGAGATCAGGGGCCGCACCCAGGAGACCGACCTCAGCGTTCCGGTGCGACAGGGCCACTGGTGGTACTACACCCGCACGGTGGAGGGGAAGGAATACGGCATCCACTGCCGTGCGCCGATCTCCGCGCCGGACGACTGGACCCCGCCGGTGCTTCCCGAGCAGATCCCCGAACAGACCAGCGGGCAGGCGAGCGGGACCGCCGGTCTCCCGGGCGAGCAGATCGTGCTCGACGACAACGCCGAGGCGGCCGGCCACGAATTCTACTCGCTCGGCAGCACCGACGTGAGCGGCGACGAGAACCGGCTGCTCTACGCCGTCGACACCGAGGGCGACGAGCGGTACACCCTGCGCGTGCGCGACATCGCGACCGGCGAGAACCTCGCGGACGAGATCCCGAACACCGGCGAGGGGGCACTGTTCGACCCGAGCGGCCGCTACATCTTCTATACGACCGTGGACGACGCCTGGCGGCCCGACACCGTGTGGCGACACGAGGTGGGAACCGCGGCCGCCGCCGACGTGTCGGTCTTCCACGAACCCGACGAGCGCTTCTGGGTGGGCATCAGCCTCACCCGCAGCCGCAGGTTCCTGCTGATCGAGGCCGGCTCGAGCGTGACCACCGAGACCCGGCTGCTCGACGCCGCCGACCCGACCGGCGAGTTCGCCCTGGTCTGGCCGCGGCTGGACGGCGTCGAGTACGACGTGGAGCACGCCGTGCTGGGCGGCGAGGACCGCCTGCTGATCGTGCACAACCACCACGCGGTCAACTTCGAGCTGGTCAGCGTCTCCGTCGCCGACCCGCGGGGTGAGAAACGGATTCTACTGCCCCACGATACGGCCGTGCGCCTCGAGAGCGTCGACGCATTCCGCGACTTCGTGGTGGCCGAATACCGGCGGGACGGACTCACCCGCGTTGCCGTGAGCGCCGAGGCAGCCGACGAGGAACTCGATTTCGTCGAGCTCGGCTTCGAGGAACCGCTGTACTCCGTGGGCACGTCGGCCAATCCCGAGTGGGACACGCCGACCATCCGTCTCGGTTACACCAGCTTCGTCACGCCGTCGACGGTCTACGACCACGTGGTCGCCACCGGCGAGCGCCGGCTGCGGAAGCAGCAGCCCGTGCTCGGCCGCTACGACCCGACCCTGTTCGAGCAGCGCCGCGAGTGGGCTACCGCCGCCGACGGCACGCGCATTCCGATCTCCCTCGTCTACCGGCGTGACCTCGTCGCTCCGGGAACTCCCGCCCCGACCCTGCTCTACGGCTACGGCTCCTACGAGATCAGCATCGACCCGTCGTTCAGCATCGCCCGGCTCAGCCTGCTCGACCGCGGCATGATCTTCGCGATCGCCCACGTGCGCGGCGGCGGCGAGCTGGGTCGACTCTGGTACGAGAACGGCAAGAAGCTGCACAAGCGCAACAGCTTCACGGACTTCATCGACAGCGCCCGGCACCTGATCGACCAGGGCTACACCAGTCCCGACCGGCTCGTCGCCGAGGGCCGCAGCGCCGGCGGCCTGCTGATGGGCGCCGTGGCGAACCTGGCCCCGGAACTGTTCGCGGGCATCCTCGCCGGGGTGCCGTTCGTGGACGCGCTGACGTCGATCCTGGACCCGTCGCTGCCGCTGACCGTGATCGAGTGGGACGAGTGGGGCGACCCGCTGCACGACCCTGAGGTGTACGCCTATATGCGCGGCTACTCCCCCGTGGAGAACGTGCGCGACACGCACTACCCGCGGATACTCGCCGTGACCAGTCTCAACGACACCCGAGTGCTCTACGTCGAGCCGGCCAAGTGGGTGGCCCGGCTGCGCGAGGTGGGAGCGGATGTTCTGCTGAAGACCGAGATGTCGGCCGGCCATGGTGGGGTGTCCGGCCGGTACAGCCGGTGGCGTGAGACGGCGTTCGACTTCGCCTGGATCATCGATGCCGCCAGGGCGCATCCGTCGAGGGAAGCGGCGGTCACCGCGGTAGCTGTGTGAGCCTCAGCAGTTTTCCGGCAAATTCTCCGTCGAATTGGTTCAACCGCGGACACTGCGCTCCGACCGCGCTGCCCACATGAGAGCATGGAGCCATGTCTGACGCCGGGTCTCCCCCGGCGCGGGCGGACTGGAAGCGGATCGCGGGACCCGTGCCCGGCGAACCGGGTGGGACCACCGATCCGCCCGTTCCGATGGGCCTCCAATTCGAGCTGCGCGAGCAGACGCCCCGCACGAACGACCGCTGGCGTGGTGCGACGGCCCGGCCGGTCACGAACGTGCGCCCCGGGCAGGGCGAGATCCGGCTCGGGGTGCGCCCGGTCATCCGAAGCGCCCGTGGCAACTGGGTACGCACGGACGTGACGTGGAACCAACTGGGCTTCTACCGCAACCGCCTCAACCTCAACCGCGAGCACCACCGCTGGCTGAGCCAGATCCTGGCCCTGCACCGGGCCGTGCGCGGCGTCTACACCAGCCAGGAGACGGACTGGATCTACCTCGACGACTTCGCCAGCCCGCTGCTCTGGACCCTCTTCGACGAGGCCGAGACCCTGGGGCTGCGTCTCGTGGGCAGCACGAAGGATGCCACGGTCAGCGTGGGCCGCGCGGCCCACGTGAGCCTCGACGCAAGCCGGAACGCCGCCGGCGCGTTCAGCAACACAGGCGCCGCCGGCACCCAGGGTCTGCTCCTGACCACCCGGCTCCTGTTTGACGGCACCCCGCATCCCCCCGAGCGTTCCGGGGCGATCGGCGGCCACGGGATCTACGGCTATGCCCTCGGGCCGCGCCCGGTATTCACCCTGGCCCCGACCGTCGACGGTCCGCTCACCGCCGAGCAGCGCCGGCTGCTCGGTGCGCCCGGCACGGTTCTCGTGCCTGCCGACGAGACGGCCGAGTTCCTGAGCGACTTCTATCCGGCGCTGCGGCGCACCCTGCCGGTGATCAGCACGGATGGCTCCGTGCGCTTCCCCCAGGCCGACCCACCTCTGCTCGTGCTCACCGCCTGGTTCCGGCCGAGGCAGGCGCTGGAGCTGGCCTGGCATTGGGAGTACCGCGAGGGTTCCCTGCTGAAGAAGCTGCCCATGCTGTCGTCCACATCCACATCCACATCCACATCCACATCCACATCCACATCCACGCCCCCGCCCACGTCTCCCTCGAACGGAAGCCGCGACGAGCCCACCGAACGGGTCATCCACGAGCGGGCCAGGCGTCTCCTCGAGGAGGCCGGCCACCCCGACGCAGGCCCGGCCGCGACATCCGTCACCCTGCGCGGCATCGATGCGGCCGAGGTGGCCGAACGTGCGCTCCCGCGGCTGGAGACGCTGCCCGGCGTGCGCGTGGACATCCGCGGCACCCGGCCCGACTACCGCGAACTGACCGAGACTCCTGAGCTCACAATCAGCACGGTCGAGACGGACCAGCGGGACTGGTTCGACCTGGGCGTGATCGTCACGATCAATGGTCGGAGCGTGCCGTTCGGCCCGCTGTTTAAAGCTTTGGCGAAGGGGCAGGCGAAGCTCCTGCTGGTCGACAACAGCTACCTGTCGCTGCGGCAGCCGGCTTTCGAGCGCCTGCACGAACTGATCACCGAGGCCCGCGCCCTGCAGGAATGGGACACCGGCCTGCGCATCAGCCGCTACCAGGCTGCCCTCTGGAGCGACTTCGAGGACCTCGCCGACGACACCGAGCAGGCCGTGGCGTGGCGGGCGGCCGTGTCCGGGCTGATCGGCTTGTCCAAGGGCGCCGACGACGCCGAGCACGCCCCGCACGCCCCGCCCACCCCGCTGCCGGCCGCCGTGCACGCCACCCTGCGCCCATACCAGGCGCAGGGCTTCACCTGGCTGACCTTCCTCTGGCAGCACCAGCTGGGCGGAATCCTCGCCGACGACATGGGCCTCGGCAAGACCCTGCAGACGCTCGCACTCCTGGCGCACGCGACCGCGCAGCCGGCCGGGCAGGCCCACCCAGCCGGGCACGCCCACCCGGCCGGGCACGCCCACCCGGCCGACCCGGCCCAGCGGCGGCCGTTCCTGGTCGTCGCCCCGACATCCGTCGTCGCCACCTGGCGCTCCGAGGCCGCCCGCTTCACGCCCGGCCTCGACGTTCGGGTGATCACAGCCACCGAGGCGGCCGGCGGCATCCCGCTGACGGATGCCGCGGCCGGCGCCGACGTCGTCCTCACCTCCTACACGCTGTTCCGTCTCGACTTCGAGGCCTACCAGGCGCACGGCTGGGCCGGGCTGATCCTGGACGAGGCACAATTCGTGAAGAATCGTGCCACCCGGGTGCACCTGTGTGCCCGCGACCTGACGACGCCGTTCAAGCTCGCGCTCACGGGCACGCCGATGGAGAACAGCCTGCTCGAGCTGCATGCCCTGTTCGCGATCGTGGCACCGGGCCTGTTCCCCTCCCTTCGGCGGTTCACGGAGGAGTATGTGCGCCCGATCGACCGCGGCGACACCCCCGAGGTGCTCACGCGGCTGCGCCGGCGCATCCGCCCACTGTTGCTGCGTCGCACCAAGGCGGTCGTCGCCCCCGAGCTGCCGCCCAAACAGGAGCAGGTGCTTGAGATCGAGCTGAACCTCCGGCACCGCGCGCTCTACGACACGTTCCTGCAGCGGGAACGGCAGAAGCTGTTCGGCCTGATCGACGACCTCGACAAAAACCGGTTCATCGTGTTCCGCTCGCTGACCCTGCTGCGGCTGCTCAGCCTGGACCCGTCCCTGGTCGACGAGAAGTACGCCGGAGTGTCGTCCAGCAAACTCGACGCCCTCTTCGAACAGCTGGATGACGTCGTCGCCGAAGGTCACCGCGCGCTCGTCTTCAGCCAGTTCACGTCGTTCCTGAAGAAGGCGGCCGCGCGGCTCGAGGCCCGGGGCATCCCCTACTGCTACCTCGACGGGTCCACCCTGCGCCGCTCCGAGGTGATCGACCGGTTCAAGACCGGCAGTGAGCCGGTGTTCCTGATCAGTCTGAAGGCCGGCGGGTTCGGCCTCACCCTGACCGAGGCGGACTACGTCTTCCTGCTCGACCCGTGGTGGAACCCGGCCACCGAGACGCAGGCCATCGACCGCGCCCACCGCATCGGCCAGACGAAGAACGTGATGGTCTACCGAATGGTCGCCACCGGCACCATCGAGGAGAAGGTCATGGCCCTGCAGAAACACAAGGCCGAGCTCTTCGACCAGGTGCTGGGCGACGCCCCAGCGGATGCGCCGGGGTTCAGTGGAAACCTCACGGCCGACGACATCCGCAGCCTGCTGGAGAGTTAGACGGACAGCTCCCGGGCGATCTCCGCCGCCCATTCGTCGATCGCGACCCAGTTGCGGAAGTCGCCCTCGGGCAGCAGCTCGCGCCCACTCGGGATGCGCCGCACAAGTTTGTCCCGGCGGCCGAGCACGGTCGGGTCGAGCGCACCGAAGAACACCCGCATTCCGCGCGGCTGGAGCGACTGGCCGAACTCCTCGAACTGCTTCGGCTCACTCTCCTTGAGCAGATCTCGCCCCTGGGCGTCCTTCCCCGCGGTGCCCAGCGGCCCGCTGCTGAACAGCCACACCGGATGCGCCGTGATCAGTTCCTGGTGGCGCCGCACGAACTCCGTCGCGTCCTTGCGCCACGACCCCATGTAGGCGGAACTGCCGATCACGAAGGCGTCGTACTCGTCCACCTGGTCAACGGATGCGACCGGCCGGGCCACGGCATCCTGCCCGGCCTCCCGCAGTTTGCGGGCGATGCGCTCGGCGATTCCCTCGGTGGCTCCGTACTTGCTCGAAAACCCCACCAGTGTCGTCATGATTGCCTCCAGCTCGTCGGTCGTTCACTCAATCGTAGGGCGGTGCGCCGCCGCGCCCCGTCCACGATTCCCCACCCCCAATCGAGCGGGTCGGTTGGTTCTCCGTCTCCCGCCGCTGCTAATCTGAGTTTAGATAACGTGGGGGTTCCGTGCAGTTGGATTCAGGGGCGCCCTACGGCCGCCTAGTTCGAGGTTTCTTTGCCAGGAGCGCCTCCTGGCCCGCCTGGCTGATGGCCGTGTTCCTGGGCAGCTACGTCATCGGCCTGCTGATGCCCGACGACGGATTCCACCTCTTCGTCGACGGCTGGCTGGCGTCCCTCCTGAAGTTGTCCATGGTCGTCGTGTGCTGGGCCGCCGTGATGCGCAAGCGCTCACGGAGCCGAGTGCGGATCGCGGCCAGCGGTCTGGCGCGATTCCGGCATCCCGAACTCCTGCTCACGGCCGCGGCGGTCACCATCATCGCGATCGTCGATTCCTATTCCCTGTGGATGCTGATCTGGGGCGCCGAGATGTTCCCCCGCGTGAGCGAGGTCGGCTACTTCCTGTTCTTCGCCCTCATGCTATTCGTGCTGGTCATCATGGTGCGCCGCCAGCTGCGCGGCATGGTCTGGTCGGTGGTGCTGGACAGCGCCATCGGTGCACTCGGCGCGGCCTCGGTGCTGGCCGTGCTGCTCGGCCCGATGGCGAACTCAGTCGACGCGGCCGGGGCGAACAAGGCCATCGCCGCCGCCGTCGCCTACCCACTGTTCGACCTGCTGCTGGTTGCCGTCGTCGTCGCACTCACCACCTCGCAGGGCCCGGTTGCCGGCCGCCGCTGGATCCTCCTCATCTTCGGCCTGCTGATGTTCACGTCCACCGGTCTCGTCTTCGCGATGCTCGAAACCAGCTACGTTCTCGGCACTCCTCTGGACGCCGGCTGGGCCGTGGGTCTGGCCCTGATCGCGGTGTGGGCGGATGCCTCGTCGCGGCCCGATCTGGTTCGGAACAACTCCTCCAACGGCGTGGCGGCCCTGGCGCTGCCGGCGGTGTCGACCGCGGCCGGCCTGGGTGTGCTGCTCCTCGCCAGCCAGACGCCGGTTCCCCACATCGCGATCGGGCTGGCGGCGGCGACCCTGGCCCTCGCAGCCATTCCCCTGGTCTCCCGGCAGGTGGCCCTGCGTCGCCAGTCCAAGACCGACGAGCTGACCGGTCTGCCGAACCGGCGTGCACTGTACGCCGAGGTCTCGTCGAGACTGGCCGACGACAGGAGCCGGAACCGGGCGCTGCTGCTGCTGGACCTGGACCGCTTCAAAGAGGTCAACGACAGCCTCGGGCATGACGCCGGCGACCGGTTGCTCGTGCAGGTCGGCCGTCGTCTGCTGGAAGGACTGCGGTCCGGTGACCTGCTCGCGCGGTTGGGCGGCGACGAGTTCGCCATCCTGCTCGAGCACACCGACCAGGTGGAGGCCGAGGCGGTGGCCAACAAACTCCGGGCCACCCTGGCCCAGCCGTTCACCCTGGAAGGCATTTCCCTGCAGACCAGCGCGAGCATCGGAATCGCGCTCTACCCCGACCAGGGCGATGACCTGACCGCACTGCTGCGCAAGGCCGACATGGCGATGTACAAGGCGAAGGCGACCCACAGCGGCCACCACGTCTACCGCAGCGCGGACAACCGCCACGGTGACGCCCGGCTGCGCACCCTGCAGGAGTTGCGCCTCGCCCTGACCGAGGACCAGCTGGTTTTGCACTACCAGCCGAAGATCTGCCTGAAGACCGGGTTCGTCTCCGGCGTCGAGGCCCTCGTGCGCTGGAACCACCCCGAGCGCGGTCTGCTGTTTCCCGACCAGTTCCTGACCTTGGTCGAAGAGGCCGGTCTCATGCACGCGCTGACCCAGGAGGTTCTGCGGAAGGCGTTGGACCAGTCCGTGCTCTGGTCGGCCCAGGCCCGTACCCTGACGGTTGCGGTGAACCTGTCCGCCAGCTCACTGATCGACGCCGATCTGCCCGAACGGGTGGGCACCATGCTGTCGGCCCGCGGTCTTCTGCCCACCGCGCTGATGCTCGAGATCACCGAGGACTTCCTGATGGCCGACCGCGACCGAGCCCGGGACATCCTGACCCGGTTGCGCGCCAGTGGTATCCGGATCTCCGTCGACGACTTCGGCACCGGTTACAGTTCGCTCGCCTATCTTCGTGACCTGCCCATCGACGAGCTCAAGCTGGACCAGTCCTTCATCTTCCCGATGGCCGACGACGCCCGGGCCGCCGCGCTGGTGGCCTCCACGATCGACCTCGCGCACGGCCTCGGCCTGAAAATGGTCGCCGAGGGCGTGGAGAACAGCGTCGCCTACGACGAGTTGGTGCGCTACGGATGCGACTTCGCCCAGGGATACTTCATGTCACGCCCCATCTCCGCCGCGGCACTCGACGAGTGGCTGACCGCAAGGCAGAGCGCGGCGGCCCTGCCATGACCGGCGGCACCCGTGAGCGGTTCCGCTTCGGCGCGCTGACGCTCATGCTGGTACTGGTCATCGCCTACACCCTCGGCCTGGCCCTGAAGGGCGACGACTTCAGCCCCCTGGTCGACGGCTGGCTCGCCATGCTCTCGGTGTGGGCACCCGTGCTCGTGGGCTGCGCCGCCGTCTACCGGGTCGGGCGCGGGCAGATCGAGGTGGGCCTCGCCACCGCCGCTCTGACCATGAACGCCCTGGCGGACACCTACTACCTCGTCAGCGCGGATGCCGACGGTGCGTCACCGTTTCCCTCGCCGGCCGACATCGGCTATCTGCTGTTCTACCTGCTCCTGCTCTGGGCGCTGGCGGTGCTCGTGAACCGGCAACTGCGCGGATCGGCCTGGTCCGTCTTCCTGGACACCGCCGTGGGTTCCCTGGGTGCCGCCGCAGTGCTGGCCGTCATCCTCAGCCCCGTCTTCGATTCCGCCGCCGCGGACCCGCTCAGCCTCGGTGCCGTCATCGCGGCCGCCTATCCGGCGCTCGACCTGCTGGTGGTGGCGTCGCTCGCCGGGATCGTGGCGTCGCACGGCTTGGAGGCCGGGAAGCGCTGGATGCTCCTCGTCGCCGGCCTGGTGGTCTTCGCCGGCGCCGACACCGTCTTCGCACTGCAGGGTGACCTGTACACGGTGGGCACCCCGCTCGACGCGACCTGGAACATTGGGGTCGTACTGATTGCGCTCTGGGTGGACAGCACCTCCCTCCCGCGCCCGGTTCGGGATCGCAGGGCCGCGGCCACGGCCACAACCGTGTCCGCTCTGGCCGTGCCGATGGTGTCGACGATCGCCGGACTCGGGGTTCTGATCCTCGCCAGCCAGGTCACGGTGTCAAACCTCGCCGTGGCCTTGGCCGGGGCAACCATGGCGCTGGCGGTGGTGCCGCTGGTCGGCCGGCAACGGGTTCTGAACCTACTGGCGCGAACGGACGACCTCACCGGTCTGCGCAACCGCCGCGCATTCAATGCGGACGTGCCCACCCGCCTGGCAGCGGTCGAGGGCCGGACGAGTGCCCTGCTGCTGCTGGACCTTAACCGGTTCAAGGAGGTCAACGACAGCCTCGGTCATGACGTGGGTGACCGGCTGCTGATCCAGGTCGGCATCCGTTTGAACCGGCAGCTGCGTGCCGGAGACCTCCTGGCCCGCCTCGGCGGCGACGAGTTCGCGATCCTGCTCACGGACTCCGCGCGGGAGGATGCCCTGACGGTGGCCGTCAAACTGCGTGCCGCGCTGGCCGAGCCGTTCATTCTGGACGGCATCACGCTGCAGACCAGCGCCAGTGTCGGAATCTCCCTCTATCCCGACCAGGGCAAAGACCTGACGGCGCTGCTCCGCAAGGCCGACATGGCCATGTACGAGGCGAAAACGAGCCGCGGTGGCCACCACGTATACGACAGCGACGACGACAGCCACGGCGAGACCCGGCTGCGCACCCTGGCCGAACTGCGCCTCGCTCTCACCGATGAGCAGCTGGTGCTGCACTATCAGCCCAAGGTCGACCTCGGCAGCGGCGCGGTGCGGGACGTCGAGGCCGTTGTGCGCTGGAACCACCCCGAGCGCGGCCTGCTGCTGCCCGATCAGTTCGTGCCGATCATCGAGGAGGCCGGGCTGATGCACACCCTGACGCAGGTCGTGCTGCGGCAGGCGCTGGACCAGGCCGTGCTCTGGCAGGCGCAGGGGCATCCGCTGACCATCGCCGTGAACCTGTCGGCCAGCTCACTGTTCGACACGGAACTGCCGGACCGGATCGGTGCCATGATCGCCGCCCGCGGTCTGCCCTCGTCGATCCTGGCCCTGGAGATCACCGAGGAATTCCTGCTCAATGACCGGGGCCGGGCCCGAGGCATCCTCACCCGGCTACGAGAGCAGGGCATCCGCATCTCCGTCGACGACTTCGGCACCGGCTACAGTTCGCTCGCCTACCTGCGCGATCTGCCCATCGACGAGCTCAAGCTCGACCGATCCTTCGTCTTCCCGATGGCCGGCGATGCCCGAGCCGCGACCCTGGTTTCCTCGACGATTGCGCTGGCCCACAGTCTGGGGCTGCGCATGGTGGCCGAGGGTGTAGACAGCGACGCCGCCTACGACCAGCTGGTCGGCTTCGGCTGCGACTTCGCGCAGGGCTTCCACCTGTCGCAGCCGGTTTCCGCCGCCGAGCTGGACACCTGGCTCGCCGACCGACGAGTCGCAGATACCGCGTCGGCGCACGCGCGTGAGGTCGCACCCGCCGTGCCGCCCGGTGACCTTGTCGCGGAGCCGGCCGAGGTGTAGACCCCCCCTGCAAAGCGCGCCCTGTTCCCGTGGGGAGACCACCGGGACGCGGATTGGGGATCATCATGACGCGGCGACGTTCACCACTGCGACGGATGCTGGTGGTCCCTCTTCTCCTGATTACCACCCTGGCTGCGACGGCGTGTGCTCCCTGGGACCCCGATTTCGGCGGTGGCGCCTCGCCATCGGCCACGGGTTCGGCCACAGGTTCGGCCACCGGTTCCGCACCGGCCTCGCCTGCGCCGACGCCGATTTCCCGGGGGGGGGGGCTTCCCCCGGCACCGCGCCGCCGGAAGTCCTCGGTTACGGCGCGATCACCCGCTACGCTCCGGCGGGAGATTTCGAGGGCTACGTCACCTACGGGATAGGCGTCGGACGACCGATGGACACCGTGCCGCAGACACCCGTGCGCGTCTACGAGGTCGAGAAGATCGAGCAGGGTCAGCATCTCTATGTGGTGGCCATCCAGATCGACTCCACCCTCTGGCGCTGAGCCGCCAATCCCCCGAAACAAGGACGGCAAGGACGGCAATCAAGCCTGCGCCCTGATTACGGGTTCGCCCGCTTGCTGGGGAGTGCGATCAGGGTCTGGTCCGGATTGACTTCGACTGGTGGTCGAAGCCAGTAGTCCGTTTCGGTTCGGATGATGCTCCATTGCTGGTTGTGCAGGAGCAGGTGGTGTGGGTGGCAGAGCAGCACTCCGTCGACAAGGTCGGTGTAGCCGTTGTCGTTCAGCCAGTCGTTGATGTCGTGGGCTTCGCTCCAGGCGGGATCTGTCGCAGTCGACCCAGCAGCATCCGCCGTCGCGAACCCCCATTGTGGAAGGTACGCCGGGACGGACGGGATGTCGAAAGGCACCGAAAGGCACCGAAAGGCACCGACGGGCACCGACGGGCACCGACGGGCACCGACGCAGCGCCGGCCGCGGCCCGGTTCTACACTGGGTGGAGCCGCGGGCCAGACCGACCCGGCACTCCCGGAAACGAGGAACCCACCCGATGGACGCGTCTGCTCAATCGGAGAAATCAGCTCAATCGGAAATATCGGACCCGATCGAGCGTCTCGCAGTCGATCCCGCCGTTACCGATGCCGCCGAGATCGCCCGCCGGCTCGAGACCGACGCCGCCCGGGGCCTCACCGGCGCCGAAGCCGCGCGTCGCCTCGCGGCCGAGGGCCCGAACAAGCTGCGCAGCGTGCGCCCGGTGCCGTTCTGGCGCCGGATCCTGGCCCAGTTCAACGACCCTCTGATCTACCTGCTGCTGGTCGCCACCGCGGTGTCGCTCGGCGCCTGGCTGATCGAGGGGGCACCCGGCCTGCCCGTGGACGCCATCGTGATCGCCGTGATCTTAGTGCTCAACGCCGTGCTCGGCCTGGTGCAGGAGGCGCGCGCCGACAACGCCGTGGCCGCCCTGTCCACCATGACAGCGGCATCCTCGACCGTCATGCGCGACGGCCTGCTCGCCACCGTGCCCAGCACCGAGCTGGTGCGCGGCGACCTGCTGGTTCTGGGTGAGGGCGACAGCGTGGGGGCGGATGCCCGCCTCACCGAGGCGAGTTCGCTGCGGATCGCGGAGGCCTCCCTCACCGGCGAAAGCGAGGCCGTCACCAAGAACCCGCGCACCCTTCCCGCCGCGGCCGCCCTCGGCGATCGCCTGAACATGGTCTTCAAGGGCACCGCCGTCAGCCAGGGCGTCGGCCGCTGCATCGTCACCGGAACCGGCATGAACACCGAGGTCGGCGCCATCGCCACGATGCTTGACCGCACCGAGGCGCACCCCACCCCGCTGCAAACCGAGATCGGCCACATCGGCAAGCTGCTCAGCGTCGTCGTGATCGCGATCGCCACGGTCGTGATGCTCACCATCGTGCTCGTGCAGGGCGTGTCCACGCCCGCCGACTTCGTGACCGTGTTCCTGCTCGGGGTATCCCTCGCGGTCGCAGCCGTTCCCGAGGGGCTGCCGGCAATCCTGTCGGTGATCCTCTCCATCGGGATACAACGGATGGCGCGGCAGAACGCCGTTGTCAAGAACCTGAAATCCGTGGAGACCCTGGGCTCCGCATCCGTGATCTGCTGCGATAAGACCGGCACGCTAACCCGCAACGAGATGACGATCCAGCAGTTGCTGACCGCCTCCGGCCGGGTGGACGTGACCGGGGTGGGCTACCGCCCCGAGGGCGAACTGCGCCAGGGCGACGAACCGCTCACAGACCCGGCACTCCGCTTTGAGGCCCAGCTGGTGCTGGGCGTCGGTTCCCTCGCCGGCAACGCCCAGCTGACCGAGCACGACGGCGAGTGGGAGATCCAGGGTGACCCCACGGAGGCCGCGTTCCTGGTGGCCGCGGCCAAACTCGAGGGCACCACCGGGCACATGGCCCGGTTCGAACGTCGGGGTGAGATGCCCTTCACCTCGGAACGCAAGATGATGTCCACCCTGCACCAGGAGACCGGCGACGACAGCCTGCGCATCTTCAGCAAGGGCGCGCCCGACGTGCTCCTCGAGCGCTGCGCCTACGTGCAAGTCGGCGAGACGGTCGTACCTCTGACCGCCGAGCAGCGGCCACGGATGCTTGCCGACATCCAGGCGCTCTCGGCCCAGGCCTTCCGCACCCTGGGTGTCGCCTACCGAGTCGCCGACGAGAACACGGCGCCGCTGGACGAGGCCGACGAGCAGGACCTGATCTACGCCGGGGTGGTCGGCATCATCGACCCGCCCCGCGCCGAGGTGACGTCAGCCGTCCAGGAAGCCCACCGGGCGGGCGTGCGCGTGATCATGATCACGGGCGATCACCCCGCCACGGCCGCGCGGATCGCGAGCGACCTGGGGATCGTCGAACCGGGGTCGACGACGCTGGCGGGAGCAGACCTCGACCACCTCGACGAGCCGGGGCTACGGGAGGCGGTGCGCGGCACATCCGTGTTCGCCCGCGTCTCCCCGCGGCACAAGCTGCGGATCGTCGACGCCCTGCAGGCCAACGGCGACATCGTGGCGATGACCGGCGACGGCGTCAACGACGCCCCGGCCCTGAAGTCCGCCGACATCGGCGTGGCCATGGGCATCACGGGCACCGAGGTGACCAAGGAGGCCGCGAAGATGATCCTGGTCGACGACAACTTCGCCACCATCGTCGCCGCGGTGCGGGCCGGCCGGGTCGTCCTCGACAACATCAAGAAGTTCCTGCGGTACCTGCTGTCCTCGAACATGGGCGAGGTGCTCACCGTGTTCCTCGGCGTGCTCCTCGCCGGGGTGCTGGGCCTGACCGGCGCCGGCAGCGAGACCGTGGTGCTGCCCCTGCTGGTCACCCAGATCCTCTGGATCAACCTGATCACTGACTCCGGCCCGGCCCTGGCGATGGGCGTCGACCCGGAGATCGACGACGTGATGGCCCGCCCCCCGCGCGGGATCAACGACCGTATGATCGACCTGCGCATGTGGGTGGGCATCATGTCGACCGGCCTGGTGATGGCGGTGGTCACCCTCGCCACGATCGACCTGTTCCTGCCCGGCGGGCTGCTGCCGGCGCTGGAACCCGGCACGGACGGCCTCACCGTGGCCCGCACCGCGGGGTTCACCACCCTGGTCTTCGCCCAGCTGTTCAACACACTCAACGCGCGCTCCGAGCTGACCACCGCGTTCCACCGGCTGTTCGTGAACCCGTGGCTGTGGGGGGCGATCCTGCTCGCGATCCTGTTGCAGGTGGCCGTGGTCGAACTCCCGCTCCTGCAGACCGCGTTCGGCACCACCTCGATGGACCCTCTGCACTGGGCCGTCTGCGTGGGCATGGCATCCGTCGTGCTGTGGGTCGAGGAACTGCGCAAGTGGATCCTGAGGGTGCGCGCCTGACCTCTCCCGTTCCGTGCTGGACGCGTGCGATCTCGTTTCCGCAAAGCGCATTACGATCGGGGCATGAGCCTGTCAGGACCACCGGAACCCACGGCGACGGAGTCGGCATCCGCGCCCCGCCGCAACGAAACGGATGTCCAGCGCCTCGACCGCAATTGGCTCTCGCTGTTGCAGGAGCTCAGAGTCACCCAGACGGGCACCCAGATCGTTGGTGGTTTTCTGCTCGCCCTCGCCTTCCAACCGCGGTTCACCGAACTCGACCTGTACCAACTGACCGTGTATCTGATTCTTGTCGCCACGGCCACCACCACCACCGTTCTGGCGCTCGGGCCGGTCAGCCTTCACCGGCTGCTCTTCGGGAAGCATGCGATGAAGCAGATCGTGCGGGTCGCCGACGTGCTCGTGCGGGCCACACTGGTCGGTGTCGCCGTGATCCTCGCCGGCACCACCCTGCTGGTCTTCGACGTGGTGCTGGGCCGAACGGCCGGTCAGGTGGCCGGGGCCGCGGTACTACTGGTCATCGTGGCGGTCTGGCTGGTCCTGCCGCGCCGGGCGAAGCGCTGAGGACGACTGGCGGCGGACGACTGGCGGCGGACGACTGGCGGGGGACGACTGGCGGGGGACGACGCGGGGATATCGGTGGGACGGCTCCGCCGCATCAGCAGGCGCCCGACTGGCCCGCGCCTCCCGTCGTTGCGGCGTCCTCGGCCGTACGCAGCAGCGGGTAGTGCGCGTCGTTCGGCGGGATCATCAGCGACTCGGCGACGCCGCCGGCGACGAGCTCGTAGTTGACGAATCGCCCATCCCCGGTCCAGAGATAGAACAGGCTACAGCCGTATCGGTCAGTCGGGTCCTGGTCGGCGGTGACCCAGGTGCGGCTGCCATCGGGGAGGAGTGCCCGCAACTGCTCCGCGGCCTGATCGCCGAAGCATTCGGCGCTGTCCCCCACCTCCGGCGTATCGATTCCGAGCAGTCGTACCTTGACGGCATCCGTCGTCGCCACCAGGGCGTTCGGCTGGTCCGTTCGCAGAAAGAGCGTGTCGCCATCATGCACATGCTCCACGGTCATCGGGACGGCTCCGCTCGGTCGTGCGGGGATGCCGCCGACCGCTGTCTCGACGGTGCCGTCCGCGGCGGTCGCCACCGGGCCGGTGCTCTCGCCGGAGCTCTGGCCGGAGCCTTGGCTCACCGAGCTCAGCATGCTCTCGAACTCGGTCGCCAGGAATTCTGACTGCTGGACCCAGGCGAAGCCGAGTACTCCGAGAACGAGAACACCGATCGGCACGCGCGAGCGGCCCTGTCGTCCACCCATTCCCCGAGACTAGGGCAGAGCCAGGCAGGCACACGCCACCCGCCGTGTCTGACGAGTCCGAGGCCCGGGAGCACCTCCGTCCCGAACGAATTCGACGGAGATTTTGCCGGAATCGGCCCCGAAAACTCCGAAAAAGCTGTTTTTCACGAAAATCTCCGTCGAATTGGTTCGACGCCGGACAGGGCAGGCCGGGCACGTGGCGAGAGGGCGCTCCGGACGTCTGACCGGCTAGGGCGCTGCGGTTTCCTCCACGGCGTGGAACCACGGCGGGTACACGACGACCTTGGGCTTGTGCGCCCCGGCGGCGAAAAGGCTGCGCACCGCGTCGCGCACCTTGTCGTTGGCGACGCCGACGAGCGTGACCAACTCGAACGGGAACGACTCGGTGACGAGCAGTTCCGCCTCCCGGATCTTCTGTGATTCCTGATCGGCGCGCAGCGAACGCAGCATGCGGTCGGCAGTCTCGGGAGCAGAGCCGAACCTGGTCAGGGCCCCCGCGGCATCCCCGTTGGTCACCGCGACGCTCGCTGCGACGGTTTCCTCGGCGCCGGCCTGGGCGTCGAGGAGCTTCTTGACCGTGCTGACCAGAATGACGAAGTCGTACGTCGGGGAGCGGTGCGCCTCCGGCGACAGGCGCGGGTCGTTGGATTCGGTGAGGAGGCTGTCCCACAGGCGCGCATTGGGCGAGAGGAAGAACGGCACGTAGCAGGCGACGCTCGCGCTGTCGTCTCCGGCGACGAGCGCGGCACGCCGGGCCGCGCGCTGAGGTGCCGACGACAGGTCGACGACCGGCCGGGCGGTCCAGGCGTCGCTCGCGTCGGCAAGCAGGCGCCCGCTGTTCAGGATGCCGGCGAGGTTGCGGATGTGGGTGACGTGGTAGATCCGCTGCTCACCGACGTTGTCGTGGGAGGATTTCGTGCTCCTGACGGGCTTCAGAGTGCTGGCGGCCTTGGCGGTGGCCGCCTTCGCGGTAGCGGTCTTCGCGCTCAGGGTGGGGTTGGGTCCGCCCAGGGTGACGGTGCGCGGTGACGGCGAACTGCGAAGCGACGGTGCGCGGCCCGTCGACTTGCTCCGGCTGGCGCGGGTGGCCACGCCGGGCACGATTTCGGGAGCGGCCTTCGGGAAGCAGCTGGCGCAGAGGCCGCCCTCGAGTCCATGGATGCATTCGTCGCTCAAGCTAGAAAAACCTTTCGTGTGCGTGGCCCCCACACTCTTCAAGTCCGATGCTTGAAGACCACATATCAACGGTACGGTCATTTCTGACCTCGTGGTGACCGATGGCGGGATCCGTTCGGCCCATTTCGGCCTGAGGGTGAGTCGCACATGCCTTGTCGCTCCCGGCGAAGGGTGCTACTACCGACGTATGAGCAGCGTTGACGATATCGACGAGGACAAGATCGAGGTCGGCAAGCCCAGGGAATGGGCGGCGGGGGTGCCAGGCGTCACCCATGCAATGGGGCCGGCCTTCCGGCAGATGGGTGTACCCCGCAGCCTGAAGGCACTGACTGCGATGAACCAGCGGGACGGCTTCGACTGCATGAGCTGCGCCTGGCCGGATCCCGATCGGCGCAAGACGTTCGAGTTCTGCGAGAACGGCGCCAAGGCGGTGACCTGGGAGGCAACGCCGATCACGATCCCGGCCGAATTCTGGGCCGAGAACCCGATCAGAGAGCTGCTCACGAAGTCGGAGTACTGGCTCGGCATGCAAGGCCGCCTCGTGCAGCCGGTGCACAAGCCGGCCGGGTCCGAGCACTACCGGCCGATCACCTGGGACGCCGCGTTCAAGCTGATCGGGGACACCCTCCGCGGACTGGACTCGCCCGACCAGGCGACGTTCTATACGAGCGGTCGCACCTCCAACGAGGCGGCCTTCCTCTACCAGCTGTTCGTGCGCGCGCTCGGCACGAACAACCTGCCGGACTGCTCGAACATGTGCCACGAGTCGACCAGCCACGCGATGGCGGAGACCGTCGGGATCGGCAAAAGCACCGTCACCTACGCCGACTTCGCCCGTGCGGACCTGATCATCATCATGGGGCAGAACCCGGGCAGCAACCATCCGCGGATGCTCACGGCGCTGGAAGAGGCGAAGGAGGCGGGCGCCGCCATCGTCGCCATCAACCCGCTCTTGGAGGCAGGGCTGATGCGCTACAAGAACCCGCAGAAGGTGCGGGGCGTCGTCGGGGCCGGAACCGTGATGGCCGACCAGTACCTGCAGATCCGGCTCGGCGGCGACATGGCCCTCATGCAGGCCCTCTCCCGACGGGTGCTCGACGCCGAGGCCGCCAGGCCCGGAACCGTGCTCGACCATGCGTTCCTGCGCGAGAACTGTGTCGGGCTGGAGGAGTTGCGCGAGCACCTCGCCCACCAGGATGACGGTGCGGTCCTGGCGGCCACGGGGTTGCGCGCGGCCGAGATCGACGAGCTGGCCGACCGGTATCTGCGGGCGGACCGGGTCATCATCACCTGGGCGATGGGCATCACCCAGCACAAGAAGGCCGTTCCGACAATCCGGGAGATCATCAATCTGCTCCTGCTGCGCGGCAACATCGGCAAGCCCGGCGCGGGGGCGTCCCCGATCCGCGGGCACAGCAATGTGCAGGGCGACCGCACCATGGGCATCTGGGAGAAGATGCCACCGGCGTTCCTGGACGCCCTGGAACGAGAATTCGGGTTCGACCCGCCCCGCGTGGACGGCCTGGACAGCGTCGACTCCATTCGCGCCATGCGCGACGGCCTGGTCACGGTCTGGATCGCCCTGGGCGGCAACCTGGTCGGCGCGATCTCCGACACCGTCGTCGCCGAGGCCGCAATCCAGAAGACGGTGCTGAGCGTGCAGATCTCCACCAAACTGAACCGGTCCCACGCTGTGGTCGGCGACCAGGCGCTCATCCTGCCGACCCTGGGCCGCACCGAGATCGACCTGCAGGCCACCGGCGCGCAGTTCGTGTCGGTTGAGGACACGGTCTCCGCGGTGCACTCGTCCACCGGCCTGCTCCCACCGGTGTCGGATCAGCTGCTCTCCGAGGTGGCCATCGTGTCGCGCCTCGCCCGGGCCGCCCTCGACGGCACCGCCTCGATCGACTGGGCCGGTTTCGAGAGCGACTACGACAGCATCCGTGACCACATCTCGCACGTCATTCCGGGCTTCGCCGACTTCAACCAGCGCATCCGCCAGCAGGAAGGTTTCTCCCTCCCCCATGCGCCGCGCGACCTGCGCACGTTCCCGACCCCCAGCGGCAAGGCCCTGCTTACGGTCAACGAACTCGAGCCCCTCGAACGGCCGCCGGGGCGTCTGCTCCTGCAGACGCTGCGCTCGCACGACCAGTTCAACACCACGATCTACAGCCCCAACGACCGCTACCGGGGCATCAAGAACGGCCGCCAGGTCATCTTCGTCAACCCGGAGGATGTCGCGGAGCTGGGTTTGATCAGCGGCATGCTCGTCGATGTGCACAGCGAGTTCAGCGACAACGTCGACCGGGTGCTGCGGCGGTTCCGGCTCGTCGCCTACCCGAGCGCCCGCGGCTGCGCCGCCGCCTACTTCCCCGAGGCCAACGTGCTGGTGCCCTTGGATTCCACCGCGGAGGGCAGCAACACCCCCGTCTCCAAGGCGGTGCTGGTGCGGCTGGAACCCTCGCGCTGACCAGATACACGCCCTGGCCAGAACGAAAGCGGGGCGCCCGATCCGCTGCGGCCCGGCGGCGGAGGGCCGCACGTCGAAATCGAAGATTGCCGTGGGATGTACACGATAGAGCAGGAGTTTCGGGCTGGTCGTCGAGGCTCACCTCGAGTCCCGCAACGAGGCGGATGTCGACGCGAGGCGGATGGCGACGCGAGGCGGATGGCGACGCCGCGGGGCGCGGACAGGTGCGTGACGCTCACGGTGAGCGCCATCATCACCGTGCGCAGCACGAGCGACTACCAGGTGAAGATCGTGGCACCGAAGTCGAGCACGCCGCTGACCTTGAGCAGCTCCGGCGGCAGGGAGGCGGCCGTGGCCTGCAGCAGAGCCGCGGACGACGACAGCCCGAGCGCCCACACCGCGCCGAGCCCCCTGAAGGCCGCGGCGCCGAGGACCCGGTAGTCCACGCGCAGGTCGCCCCTGCGGGCGATCGTCCGGGCCAGGAGCCCGGCGAAGACCAGGCTGAGCCCCCCGTTGAGAAACGACACCGACATTGACAGCAGGACCACGAAGCTCACGGCTGTCGCGGCGCACGTCGGCACCGTCGCCAGCCGGCCGATGGTGGTGCGTGCTTGCCTGAACGCAGACCGGGTCCGCAACCCGGCCGACGCAATGTGCCCCGAGCGGGGGTGTCAAACCACCGATCCGGTGCCGGAGCGAGTGCTGCCGCGCCGAGCGCATCCGTTGTCGTACTTGAAAGTTCGTAGTCAGAATTGTCAATTGTCCTAGACATCCGGGTCGCGGTCTACCTACACTCAAAACTCGCGAATGCCTTTCTCTGGGCTGGGGAACTCGTTTTCAGAATCGAAACTGAACTCCGAATGAACGACGATAACGTGCTCCCCACACCGACCTGCGCTTTCTGCTACGACCCGATGGCGCCGGTCGGCGGCGGCTGGTGGTGCGATCACTGCCAGGAATTCGCGTAACCGGTCGCGCCTCGGCCGGTCGCGTTCTCGGCCGGTCGCGTGGCTCCGCGCGCGGCATCCGCACCCTGAACCCCTAACGAATTCGACGGAGATTTTGCCTCTACGAGCCTGTTTCGGGCCGAAACGGGTTCTCTCTGGCAAAATCTCCGTCGAATTGGTTGGATAGGGCAGGGCAGGAGGTTGGGTAGTGTGGTTGGGTTCCACCACCGCCTGTCCGGGCACCAACCCAGAGGAGTCCCATGTCGATCACCGTTAAAGGCGTCATCGCTCGATCGAAGGGCGCGCCGGTGGAGCTTGTCGACATCGTCATCCCCGACCCTGCACCCGGTGAGGTCGTCGTCGACATCGAGACCTGCGGCGTCTGCCACACCGACGTGCACTACCGTGAGGGCGGTATCAACGACGAGTTCCCATTCCTGCTCGGCCACGAGGCCGCCGGCCGGGTCAGCGTCGTCGGCGAGGGTGTCACCCACGTCGCCGTGGGCGACTTCGTCGTGCTGAACTGGCGCGCCGTCTGCGGCGACTGCCGCGCCTGCAAGCGCGCCGAGCCCTGGTACTGTTTCAACACCTTCAACGCCACCCAGAAAATGACCCTCACCGACGGCACCGAGCTCAGCCCCGCCCTCGGCATCGGCGCCTTCGCCGAAAAGACTCTTGTGCACGAGAAACAGTGCACCAGGGTCAACCCTGCCGCCGACCCCGCGGTCGTCGGACTGCTCGGCTGCGGCATCATGGCCGGCATCGGGGCCGCCATGAACACGGGCAACGTGACCAGGGGCGACTCGGTCGCCGTGATCGGATGTGGCGGCGTGGGCAACGCGGCGGTCGTCGGGGCCCGGCTCGCCGGGGCATCCGTCATCATCGCGATCGACCGCGACGCGAAGAAGCTCGCGACCGCCCAGACGCTGGGCGCCACCCACACCATCGACTCAGCCGGCCTCGACGAGGACGGCGTGGTCGCGGCCGTGCAGGCACTGACCGGCGGGTTCGGCGCGGATGTCGTGATCGACGCCGTCGGGCGTCCCGAAACCTGGCGGCAGGCGTTCTACGCCCGCGACCTGGCTGGCACCGTCGTGCTGGTGGGCGTGCCGACCCCCGAGATGATGCTGGAGATCCCGCTGCTCGACGTGTTCGGCCGGGGCGGTGCTCTGAAGTCGTCCTGGTACGGCGACTGCCTGCCGGAGCGCGACTTCCCGATGCTCACCGACCTCTACCTGCAGGGCCGCCTGCCGCTGGACGGGTTCGTCAGTGAACGAATCGGAATCGGGCATATCGAGGAGGCCTTCGCGAAGATGGCCCGCGGCGACGTGCTGCGCTCCGTGGTCGTGCTCTGATGACGGCGCGGATCGAACACCTCGTCACCTCGGGCAGCTTCAGCCTCGACGGCGGCACCTGGGACGTGGACAACAACGTCTGGATCGTCGGCGACGACGACGAGTGCGTTGTGGTCGACGCGGCCCACGACGTCGACGCCATCCTCGCCGCGGTCGGCGACCGCAAGCTGGTGGGCATCCTCTGCACGCACGCGCACGACGACCACATCGGTGCCGTCGCCGGGGTGCAGGCCGCGCACACCGCGCCGACCTACCTCCACCCCGACGACATGATGCTGTGGGACCGGGTCTACCCGGATGCCCCGCCGAGCCGTCCGCTCGAGAACGGCCAGCGCATCCGGGTGGCCGGTATTGAACTCGAGGTGCTGCACACGCCGGGGCACTCCCCCGGCGCCGTCTGCTTCTATGCGCCCGCGCTCGGCACGGTCTTTAGCGGCGACACTTTGTTCCAAGGCGGACCCGGCGCGACCGGCCGGTCGTTCAGCGACTTCCCCACGATCCTCGCCTCGATCAAAGGCAAGCTGCTGATGCTCCCGGTGAGCACCGTCGTGCTCACCGGCCATGGCGAGTCGACGACAATCGGCGCCGAGGCCGGGCACCTGGATGAATGGATCGCCCGCGGCCACTAGAGCGTGACCCCGGAAGACTGCCCCGGAAATCCGTCGAGCGGCGCCGCCGATGTGGTCAGAATCCGTTTTTGGCAGCACGGACTGTGGCTAACTCAGGAGATCCCCACGCGCCGGCGACGCCCACCGCGTGATTCCGCGGCACATGTGCGGCCAAGAGGCATTGCGTTGTCAGATCTCCTGAGTCAGCCACACTGCGGCGGAGGCTGGTTCGGGACACCGGCTGCCCGCGGGCGACCCTGACCGGGCTCAGGCATCCGTCGGTTCGGGCCATCCACTGTGGCTAATTCAGGAGATCCCCGTGCCCGGCCGGCACCCGCCTCGTGATTCCGCGGCCGATGCCGGCCCATACTCATCAGGCTCGCCATTCTCCTGAGTTAGCCCCAAACGGCCGGTGGCAGCAGGCAGTAATAGTGGGCAGCAGCGCGCGAGCAGCGCGCGAGCAGCGCGCGAGCAGCGCGCAGCGACGGATGTCCGCAGCCGGCAGGTCAGCGGCGCACGATCGAGCGCAGCAGCCGCACAACCACGGACAGGGACGCCATGTCGTCCTGACCGAGGGCGTTGACCTCCTCGAACACGCTGCGAGCCCGTCCCAACTGTTCCGCGTTGAGCGCCTCCCAGGCGAGCAGTCGGGCGTCGGCGTGGCCGGCATGCGTTTCCTTCAGCACCGCCCGCGTCATATCGGCGACCGTCGAGTACAGGTCGTCGCGGAGGGCGGCGCGGGCCAGGGCCTGCCAGCGGTCCTTGCGCGGCAGCACGGTGATGCGCTCCAGCAGGTTGTCCACCCGGAACCGGTCGTAGACCGTGTAGTAGACGCCGGCGACGTCGGCCAGAGGCTCATCGACCTGGGCGGAGATCTGCGCCACGTCCAGCAGGGCGAAGGCCTCGAAGAGTTCGGCCCACCGGCGACCGAGGTTCTCCGGTACGCCCCACTCCTGGGCGGTCTCCAGCAGGGACTGCACGCGTTTGAGGTCGCCGCCCTTGAGGTAATCCTCCAGGTGGGCGCGCATCAGGTCCATTTGCGGTTTGTACTGGGCCACCACCTCGCCCACCGGTCGCGACGCCCCCTGGTTGACCTGCCAGCGCACGGCCCGGTCGAGCAGGCGACGGATGTCCAGGTGGATCGACGTCCAGTGCTTGGTCGGGAACGACGACGGCAGGGCGTTGACCTCGGCCACGAGCACGTCGATTTCGAAGATCTCCCGCAGCGCGACGAAGGCTTTCGCGACCGTGGCCTGGTTCGCCGAGGTCTCCTCCATAGCCCGGAACGCGAAGGTCACGCCGCCGAGGTTGATCATGTCGTTCGCGACGACGGTGGCGATGATCTCGCGGCGCAGCGGATGCGTGTCGAGCTCGGCGTCGAAGCGCTCGGACAGCTGCACCGGAAAGTACCGGCGCAGGGTTCGGCCGAACCAGGGGTCGTCGGGCAGGTCACTGTCCCGCAGCGTGGTCGCCAGATCGATCTTGGCGTAGGCCGCCAGCACGGACAGCTCGGGTGAGGTCAGGCCCTGGCCCGTTTCAAGGCGCTCCCGCAGCGTCGCCGTGGTGGGCAGCGCCTCCAACTCGCGCTTGAGGTCGCCTGAGGCCTCCTGCCAGTCCATCAGCCGTTCGTAGCTGGGGCTCCAGGTGGTCACCTTCGCCCGGTCGTTGAGCAGCAGGATGTTCTGGTCGACGTTGTCTTCCAGCACCAGCCGCGCCACCTCGTCGGACATGGAGGCGAGGAACTCCGACCGCTCCGACTCGGCCAGCTTGCCGGCGGCCACCATCCGGTCGACGAAGATCTTGATGTTGACCTCGTGGTCGGAGCAGTCCACCCCGGCGGAGTTGTCGATCGCGTCGGTGTTCAGGATCACGCCGGTGAGGGCCGCCTCGATGCGCCCGAGCTGGGTCATCCCGAGGTTGCCGCCCTCGCCGACGACCTTGACCCGCAGATCCCGGCCGTCGACCCGGATGGCGTCGTTCGCTTTGTCGCCGACCTGCGCGGCCGTCTCGCTGCTGGCCTTCACATACGTGCCGATGCCGCCGTTATAGAGCAGGTCGGCCGGGGCGGTCAGGATGGCGCGGAGCAGTTCCGGCGGGCTCAGCCGCACCGTCCCGTCCGGCAGCCCGAGTGCGGCGCGCACCTCGGCGGAGATCGTCACCACCTTGGCCTGGCGCGGGAAGACCCCGCCGCCGGCACTGATTAGGCTGGTGTCGTAGTCCGCCCACGACGACCGCGGCAGGGCGAAGAGGCGCGCTCGTTCCTGGAAGGAGCGCGCGGCATCCGGATTCGGGTCCAGGAAAATGTGCCGGTGGTCGAAGGCCGCCAGCAGACGGATGTGCTCCGAGAGCAGCATGCCGTTGCCGAAGACGTCGCCGGACATGTCGCCCACGCCGACGACCGTGAAGTCCTCGGCCTGCGTGTCGACGCCCAGTTCGCTGAAGTGGCGCTTGACCGACTCCCATGCGCCGCGGGCGGTGATGCCCATTGCCTTGTGGTCGTAGCCGATCGAGCCGCCGGAGGCGAACGCGTCGCCCATCCAGAAACCGTATTCGGCGGCGACGCCGTTGGCGATGTCGGAGAAGGTGGCCGTGCCCTTGTCGGCCGCGACGACCAGGTAGGAATCGTCGTCGTCGTGGCGCACCACCCGGGCGGGCGGCACGAGCTGCTCCCCCTCCGCCGTGGTCACCAGGTTATCGGTGAGGTCGAGCAGCCCCCGGATGAAGGTCTTGTAGCTCCCGATGCCCTCGGCCATCCAGGCCGCGCGGTCCAGCGCCGGATCGGGTAGCTGCTTGGCGAAGAACCCGCCCTTGGCGCCGGTCGGCACGATCACCGCGTTCTTGACCGTCTGCGCCTTGACCAGGCCGAGCACCTCCGTGCGGAAGTCCTCCCGCCGGTCCGACCAGCGCAGCCCGCCGCGGGCCACCTTGCCGAAGCGGAGGTGTACGCCCTCCACCCGCGGGGAGTACACCCAGATCTCGTACTTCGGTCGCGGGAACGGCAACAGCTCGATCGTGGTCGGGTCGAGCTTGATGCTCAGGTAGGGCTTGTCCTGGAAGAAGTTCGTGCGCAGCGACGACTCGATCAGGTTGATCAGGGTGCGCAGCACCCGGTCGGCGTCGAGCGTGGTGACCTCTTCCATGGCCGCCGTCAGCTCATCCTTGACCTGCAGGCTGCGACGGATGCGCTCCGGATCGGCAAATTCCGGATCGAACCGGGCCTCGAAGAGCGCCACCAGCCCTCGGGTGACGGCCGGATTGGCCAGCAGGGTATCGGCGATGAAGCCGTAGGAGTTGGTGTTTCCGGCCTGGCGCAGGTACTTGGCGTAGCTGCGCAGGATGACGACCCGGTGCCAGGGCATGCCCTCCCGCAGCACCAGTCGGTCGAGGCCGTCCGATTCGATGGCCCCGCTGACGGCGGCGCCGAAGGAGTCGGCCAGGAGTGCGCCGGTCGCGACCGGGTCCACGCCCTCGGGGTAGCTCAAGCCCAGGTCGTAGAGGTAGAACGCGCGGCCGTCGGCGGTCTCGATCTCGAAGGGCACCTCGTCGAGCACCTCGATGCCGAGGTTCTGCAGGAACGGCAGGATCTGGCTCAGGCTCTTGGGCTCCATCATGTAGAGCTTGATCCGGGCATCCTCCGCCGTGACGCCGCGTCCCGCGGTGCTTCCGTCGTCGGCGTCGATGACCGTGTCACCGGCGCCCGTGCCGGTCGGAAGATACACGTTCAGCGCCGGCCGGATCGGCCCGGTCCCGGCGGCCGCCGCCGCGGCGCCGGCCTCGAATCTCCCGATGTCCTGCACGGCCTCCTCGAGCTCGTAATCCACCCGGTAGCTGGCGGGGAACGCCTCCGACCAGAGTTCGGAGAGGCGCTCCGCCTCGTCCAGCGGGTGGCTCTCGCGCAGTTTCTCGCCGATCCCCTCGGGCCAGGACCGCACCGCCATCACCAGCCGGTGCTCCAGCGCGACGGCGTCGACGACGCCGACCGTGTCGTTCTTCTGCAACCGGATGCGGAAGAACAGCCGGGCCAGCGCGGACTCGGTCATCCGGGCCTCGAAGTCGACGGACTCGGCGTGGAAGGTGTCCCGCAGCTCCTTCTCGATCCGCAGCCGCACGGCCGTGGTGTACCGGTCGCGGGGGAAGTAGACCAGCGCGGTCATGAACCGGCCGTAGACATCCGGGCGGAGGAAAAGCCGGGTGCGCCGCCGCTCCTGCAGACGCTGGATGGCCAGCGTGGTGGTGAACAGGGTGGGCACGTCGATCTGGAACAGCTCGTCGCGGGGGTAGGTTTCCAGGATGCCGAGCAGCTCCTTGCCGCTGTGCGACCCTGGCGGGAACCCGGCCTGGTCCATCACAGCGTCGACCTTTTCGCGCAGGATCGGCACGTCCCGCACCGAGCTCGTATACGCCGTGGCGGCGAACAGGCCGATGAAGCGCTGCTCCCCCCGCACGTTGCCGTCCGCATCGAAACTCTTGATCCCGATGTAATCGAAGTACGCCGGGCGGTGCACGCTGGAACGCGAGTTCGCCTTGGTGATCACCAGGGCGCTGCGCTCGCGCGCCTTGAGCCGGCCGGCATCCGTCAGGTGCTGAATCTGGTGCCCGTCTTCGGTGGAGCGCAGCAGCCCCAGGCCGCTGCGGTCACGGATGCTCAGCACGTCCTCTCCGTCGACGGTCTCCAGGTCGTACTCCCGGTAGCCGAGGAAGGTGAAGTTGTCGCGGTCGAGCCAGCGCAGCAATTCCTGCGCCTGCTTGATCTCCTGGATGCCCTCGGCGTGGGCGACGTCGCCGAGCGCGTCGGCGATCTCCACGGCCTTCGTTCGCATGGCCTGCCAGTCCTCGTTGGCGGCGCGAACGTCGCCGAGGACCGTGGCCAGCCCGGTGACCAGAGCAGCCCGCGCCTCGTCATTGGCGGTTTCGATCTCGATCGCGATCCACGACTCGACCTGGGTGACGGTCTCGTCGACGTCACCGGGCCGAGCGCCGTCGCCGCCGTGCACGCGGGTGACGCCGAGAAGCTCGTTGGTGTTCCGGTCGCGGGTCACGACGAGGAGCGGGTGCACTTCGAGGTGGATGGCCGAGTGCTGGCGCACCAGCTCGGCGGTCACCGAGTCAACCAGGAAAGGCATGTCGTCGGTGACGATGTAGACGATGCTGCGGCCGGCTTCGTTCCGGATCTCGATGTTCGGGGTGCTGGGGGTGCGGCTCTGGGCGACCTGCCAATGGTGGACGGCCCGCTCGCGGAGGGTTCCCACATCGGAGTTCTGCCGGTCTTCCCCGGCCAGGTGCTCGTAGTAGTCGCCCAGGAAAGCGTCGAGTGTGCTGCCTGCCGGTGATTTCCCGGTGCGGGTGGACTCAGACGTCATTGAAATAAGCCTCCATCAGAAAATCTCCGCGTCATTGCGGATCACGTGCGTACGACCCAAGGCATGCAACAGCCACGCCCCTGTCTACCATCGTAGATTCCGTGGCCGGGTTCCACAGACCGAACCACCGCGCAGTCGTGGATCCGTCGCAAAGTGCACGCGCGTAGGCTGACCCGATGCGCGCGATCATCGTAGACACCCCCGGCGGCCCCGATGCCCTCACCCTCACGACGGTGAGCGACCTGCCCATCGGGGCCCGGGACATCCGGATTCGAGTGGCCGCCGCGGGCGTGAACCGGGCGGATGTCGCGCAGCGGCTGGGCAGCTACCCGTCGCCGGCCGGAGCGCCGCAGTGGCCCGGGCTGGAGGTGTCCGGAGTCGTCAGTGAAGTCGGCGCCGAGGCAAAGCGGTTCGCGGTCGGCGACCGGGTGTGCGCCCTGCTGGCCGGCGGCGGCTACGCCACCGAGGCCGTGGTGCACGAGGACCTGGCCCTGCCCGTGCCCGAATCCGTGGACCTCGTCGAGGCCGCGGGCCTGCCGGAGGCGCTGGCCACCGTGTGGTCGAACGTGTTCCTGAGTGCGGGGCTGGCCGCCGGGGAGACGCTGCTCGTGCACGGCGGCGCCAGCGGCATCGGCACCACCGCGATCCAGCTGGGCGTGCTCGCCGGCGCGCGGGTGGCCGCGACGGCCGGCTCAGCCGAGAAGCTGGCGGTGTGCCGCAGCCTGGGCGCGGAGATCCTGATCAACTATCGCGAGCAGGATTTCCCCACCGAAATCCAGGCCGCCACAGAGGGGCGCGGCGCCGACGTGATCCTCGACATCATCGGTGGCTCCTACGCGGTCCGCAACGTGGCGGCACTGGCGGTCGACGGCCGGATCATGGTGATCGCCAACCAGAGCGGCGAGAACGCCGACTTCAATCCGTTCCATCTGATGCAGAAGCGCGGCCGGTACTGGGGTACCACCCTCCGCTCCCGCCCGTTCGCGGAGAAGGCGGCCATCATGCAGGCCCTCAGGACGGATGTCTGGCCCTGGCTCGAATCCGGCCGCTTCCGCCCGGTGATCGACAGCATTTTCCCGTTCGAGAAGGCCGCCGAGGCACACCGGCGGCTGGAGGCATCCGTTCACGTGGGCAAGATTCTGCTGGTCGGTGATTGAGCCCGTCGGGACTCGGGACTGAAACATGCGCTGGAAAAACATTCTGAAGAGGGGACAAGTTTTGAACAGCATCAGTCTGTTCGTGCCGATCCTGCCCGGCAAGCTCGACGCCTGGAAGCAGTTCACCAGGGAGTCGAACGCGCGCATGGGCGAGCACACGGAGTCGCGCCGGCGGGCCGGCATCACCTGAGAAACTGGCACACCAAGAGCCGGCGGCAGGCCACGGCCAGTTCCGACACCGAGTGAGGATGCCGCCGTGGATCCAGAGCTGCTCCACGTTGGTCGGCTTCCACTCTGTCGGCGACCTCCGGCGACACGAGGTCGGCCAGCCATCCGTCCCGAACGAATTCGACGCCGAACCCGGCGCTCGCCCGTGCTGAACAGCGTCCGCGCGGTGCAGTCAGCTCTGCCAATCCGGGAGCGATGCAACCAACCGATTCGGACTCACTCGTCCTGGGCAGGCGAGGCACGGTAAGCGCCCCGCGGGCCTGCTACCGTAAACGCTGTCGAATCCCCACCCGATTGGAACCACCCGCATGAAGAACTGGTCCTTCACCACCTGCGCCGTCGCCGGGTTCAGTTTCAGTGCCTTCGGGGTGGCCCTGATCATTCTCAACGCCGTGACGGCCAACGCGTTCCTCACCGTCCTGCTCTGGATGGCGGGCGTGGCCCTCCTGATCGGCGGATCCCTGTCGGTGCGTGCCCACCTGCTCTGGACGCGCGGCGACACCCAGTAGACGAGGCCCCGCCCTCGACGCTCAGTAGTCGAGGCCCCGCCCTCGACGCTCAGTAGTCGAGGCCCCGCCCCTTAGATCGCGAATTCGCCGCCCGGAGCGCGCTCCGTCTCGGCGAGGCTGGCCGGCACATTCGTGGCGTTCACCGACTCGTCGCTGTAGGTGGAGGTGACCAGGATGGGCAGGTGGTCGGAGGTGCCGAGGGGCAGCGTCTCGACACTGTCGATGGACAGCCCGATGGAGGTTGCCAGGTCGAAATGCCCGCGGAAGAACTTGTAGCGCGTGTACGTTCGGGTGTCGCTCAGGGTGAGGTCGTAGCCGGACTGAGTTATGTGGTCGCCGAGGCGCCCCTTGAAGATCGGGTAGTTGTAGTCGCCCACCATCAGGGTCGGCAGGCCCGGCCCGAGCACGTGCAGTTCTTCGTGCGCGGTGCGGATCTGGTTGCGCCGCAGGGAGTTGAGCGCGGTGAGCGGCGCGGCGTGGAACGAAGCGACGACGATTTCGCGGTGGGCGACGAGGTCGGTCAGTCGGGTGCCGATCAGGCGCTCATGCGCGGGGGTCAGCACGCGGTCGTGCAGTGACTTCTTGAGCGCGAAGGTCTGGGTGCGCTCGTTGGTGAACCGGTCCATGCGATAGTAGATCGCCAGGCCGAGTCGGTTACGCACAGTGGAGTCGGCGAGGTGCAGGAGACCGATCTCCTCGGGGAGCTCGAGGGTGTCGCATTCCTGCAGACACAGGACGTCGGGATCGTAGTTCTCGGCCAGGGCGATGAGCTCACCACTGGCACGATTCTTGCGGAGGTTATAGCTGATGACTTTCACGACTGACCTTTTTCGACTCGACTTGACTCGCTGAACACCCACCTAGCCTACGTTTGCGACGCCGAAATGCTATAACGGCTGGGTGAATCCTCGGCGGCCCTCATGCGAGACTCGGGGCATGATGCAGGATGCGACGGCCACAGTGGCGGCAACGGTGACGGCCACAGTGGCGGCAACGGTGACGGCCACAGTGACGGCAACGGTGCAGTCGGTCAGCCGAGACGAACGGCACGCGTTCAGCAAGCCGACGGTCCCGGACATCCGTTTGATCGCGGGATTCGGGGTGGAGGGCGACGCTCACGCCGGAGCCACGACGCAGCACCGCTACCTGATCGTGAAGGATCCGACCAGGGCGAACCTCACCCAGGTGCACTTCATGCCCGCCGAGCTCTTCGACGAGCTGCGGGGGGCCGGCTTCGAGGTCTCCCCCGGCGAGCTGGGCGAGAACATCACAACCCGCGGGCTGGATCTGTCCGGCCTTCCGCGGGGTGCCCGGCTGCGGCTCGGCACCGACGCGGTCGTGGAGATCACCGGGATGCGCAACCCCTGCTCACTGATCAACGGGTACCAGAAGGGGCTGATGAAGACGCTGATCGACACGGATGATGCCGGTCAGGTGATCCGCAAGGCGGGGATCATGGGAATCGTCGTCACCGGGGGAAGCGTCGCTCCCGGGGACCCGATTCGGGTGCGGCTGCCGGCCGGGGAACACCTGCCGCTCGGCGTGGTCTGACGCTTGGGTAACGGCAGTCGGCGACCCTGCTAGTCTCGGCCTCACCTGACCTGTGGAGGAGTCCCGATGGCACGCAAGAACTACACCCCCGATCAGAAAATTTCCCGCCTCCGCGTCTACAACATCATGGCCGGCTCACTGCACCTCGTGCAGGCCCTGGGCTTCGCATACGTGCTCACCCTGCTCAGCACCCAGGTCACCTTTGCCGTCACCGCCGACTATCTGTCGGGTCCTCCCGGCGTGCCGCTGCCGCCCGAGCGGGTGACCCTGTTCGACGTCAACGTGGGCATCGGCGTCGTCTCCTTCCTGGCGCTCTCGGCCTTCTTCCATTTCCTGATCTCGTCGCCGAAATTCTTCCCTCGCTACGCGGCGGGGCTCAAAGCCAACCGAAACTACTTCCGCTGGGTCGAATATTCCCTGAGCTCCTCGATCATGATCTGGCTGATCGCCCAGATCACCGGCATCACCGACATCGCGGCCCTGTTCTCGATCTTCGCCGCCAACGCCGCCATGATCATGTTCGGGGCACTGCAGGAGAAGTACGAGACACCCGGCAACGGCAAGTTCCTGCCCTTCATCTTCGGGTCGATGGTGGGCGTGGTGCCGTGGGTCGTCATCCTGATCTACTTCATCGCCCCCGGCTCGAACACCGAGGCCGCACCGCCGGCCTTCGTTTATGGCATCATCATTTCCCTCTTCCTGTTCTTCAACACGTTCGCCGTCAACCAGGTGCTGCAGTACCGTCAGGTCGGCGGCTGGCGCGACTACCTCCGCGGCGAGCGCGCCTACATCACGCTGAGCCTGGTCGCCAAGACCGCGCTGGCCTGGCAGGTGTTCTCTGGCGCGATCATCCCGGCACTCACCTAGGGCAATCGTCTAGCCGATCAGCTCGGGCCTGAGCTGGTGCCGGGCACGGCAGAAGCACCACCCCCGTGCTTCGAAGCTGGTCCGCAGCGCCACCTCGTAATCGTCCCGGGCGAAGCCAGGGACAGCTGTCGTCTCACCGACCTTCCGGGTCAACAACGACCCCGCGAGGCGACGGCTACAGCGTCGACGGACGAGTGCCCGCAGAGCGCGCACTCGGGGAGTGGGCACCCGTAGCGCGGCCGCCCGCGTCGGAGCCGTCGAGGAACTCGAGGATGTCCGGCAGGAGGCGTGGGTCTGAGATCGCGGCCATGTGCCCCTTGCCGGGGAAGAGGATGAGGCGGGCGTTGGGGATGCGCGCCACCGTCTCGCGGAACAGCTCGGGCGTGTAGAAACCGTCCCGGTCACCACCGATCAGCAGGGTGGGCGCTTCGATCTCGCCGAGCCGGTCGCGCAGGTTGAAGGCGTCTTCGGCGCGAATGGTGGTGATCAGGTCGGGGCTGGCCTTGCCGAACGTGCGGGGTCCGAGCATCCAGCCCATGCCGGCTGCCAGCCGACTCGGGGGCTTGTCGCTGAGGACACTGAACATCTTCCGGCCGGCCTGCCGCGGGCGCCCGGCAAGAACCTCTTCAGCGACCCGGCGCTGCACCTTCTTGCCGTTTTGCCCCAGGGTGTAGGCCGCGCAGACCACGACGAGACGCTGCACCACATCGGGATGGTCGGCGGCGAGTTGCAGGGCGATGCTCCCGCCGGTCGACGTGCCGATCACGTCGATGGGCCCCGGAAACTCCAGGCGCAGAGCGTCGGCGTAGTCCCGGGCGATGTCGGCCATGCTGGCGTTCGGGTCGAGGCCCGGGCGCGGGGTCAGCCTGAGCACGCGGTGCCGGGCCGCCACCGGAGCCAGCATCCGGGTCACGAGCATGCGCTCGACGCCGACCGTCGGTTGAAAGTTCTGGGTGAGGCCCGGGATGGCCACCAGCGGCGAGCCCGTGCCGAACCTCAAATAGGGCATCCCTCCGAGGAGGGTGCCCGTTCGCCGAGCCATGGTGCGCGCATCGGTGACATTCTGTGTTTGTGTCGCGGGGGGCATTGAATTGACCCTTTCGTTTCATTGACGGTTCCGGATGCCGTCAGCCGGCTCCGCGGAAAGCGGTGCGGCAGCGAGCGGTGCAGCAGCGATCGGCCCGGCAGCAACCGGCTCTGGCGTGGCCGGCTGCGCAGAACCGTTGGTGACAGTACCCGCGCCGCGGGACCCCCGAAAGCGTCCCGGCAGATTCGGCCGGGGTTCAGGAGAGTCTTCCCACCCTGAAGCGAACGAGAGGAACGTGATTTTCGAGCGAAGTGGTGCCAGCATAAGGAGCGGGTCTGCGCCTGGGAAGGGGCGCCCGACTGCGGGGTCGCGTGACAAATGGGCAGCGGCATCCGTCTAGATGAGTGAGAACCCATTTACGGAAGGCACCAGCTTCCACCATCGAACGGACCCCACATGACGAGCACCGATCTGCACCACGACGACCTGACCGATGACGTGAGCGCACCCCGGCTCGCCGCGGTCGTCTACAACCCCATAAAGGTTGACGTCGACGTTCTTCGGGACGCCGTCGAGGCCCAGCAATCGGCCGCCGGCTGGCCGGAGACGCTGTGGTTCGAGACGTCAGCTGAGGACCCGGGGCAGGGACCGGCCCGGAAGGCGATCGAAGCCGGGGCCACCATGATCATCGTGGCCGGCGGCGACGGCACCGTGCGCGCCGTCGCGGAAGCCGTGCACGGCACGGAGTGCGCACTGGCGCTGCTGCCGTCGGGCACCGGCAACCTGCTCGCCCGCAACCTGCAGCTGCCCCTCGCCGACACCGGGCTGGCCCTGCAAGCCGCGTTCGCCGGCCAGGACAAGGTGATCGACGTGTGCCTGATCGACATCGAGCGGGCCGACCGGTCGGTCGACCGGCACGCCTACCTGGTGATGGCCGGGCTCGGCCTCGATGCCAAGATGCTCGCGAACACCGACGACGACCTCAAGGCGAAGGCCGGCTGGCTGGCCTACGTGAAAGCCATGATCGCCGTCGGCAAGGACGACAGCGATCTACGGTTCCGGTACCGGCTCAACGCGAAGCCCGAGCAGGCGATGCGCGCGCACACCATCATGGTCGGCAACTGCGGGTCGCTTCCGGCCAGCATCGAGCTGATTCCCGACGCCGCCCTCGACGACGGACTCTTCGACGTGGTCGTACTGAAGCCGGAGGGCTTCGGCGGCTGGCTGCAAATTCTGTCGAAGGTGCTGTGGGAGAACGGCGTGCTCAGCCGAACGGCATTGGGCCGCAAACTGCGCACCAATGATGTCGACGCGCTCAACTACGCCACCGGCACGAAGCTCGTGCTGCGGCTCAACCGTCCGGAAGAGATCGAACTCGACGGCGACGGGTTCGGCACCGCCGTGGCCTTCAAGACCTGGGTGGATGCCGGTGGCCTCACCCTGCGCGTGCCGAGCGACGCCGCGTAGGCGGCGCGGGGCATCCGTCGCCCCTCTCCCGTTCCACTCTGCTCGACGCGCGGGAGGTGCGCCGCTCTGCGGATAGCATGCCACCAGCGAAGCGGCGCGGCACCCGCGCCGGCACGACGGGCCACGGATGGGTGACGGCTGCACACCCGGCAGCCGTCAACGGCCGCCGCCACCGCCTCCGCCACCGCCACCGCCGGAGAACCCGCCGCCGCCGGAGCCGCCGGAGAAACTTCCTCCGCCGCCGGAGTATCCGCCGCCGCTGCTGGAGCTGACGGGAACCGTGGCAGAGGTGAGGACCGAGGCGACCCAACCGTTCATGGCGACGCCGAAGCCGCTCGCGGTGAAGCCTCCCTGCGACACGATCCAGCCCGGCGCCGGCGCCCCGTGCTCGTAGAGCACGACGAGCTCCTTCGCCCAGTCCCGTTCGACACCCCAGAGCACCGCGAAGGGGAGCAGCTCCTCATAGAGCTTGACCAGTTCGACGGTGTCGGGTGTTCCGGCGGCATCCGTCACCGGGCTCGGCAGCGCCCCCGATGCGACACCCGGCGTGGCAGGCATCGTGACCCGCAGCGCGCCGTCCGGGCCCTGCAGCATGCGGAAACGCTCCTCCTCGGCGAGCTCTAGATAGACCTTCAGTCCCTTGAGGTAGTCGCGCTGATCGGCCCCGGAATCGGTGAGCTGCACCGTGCCCTGGGCGAGGTAGAGGGCCAGGTAGAGGAACAGCGCTGCGATGACGGCGACCGTCATCACCTCGCCGAACTTCGGGGAGCCGTCGATCAGCGCCACCGCACCGAGGACGGCCAGGGCCGGCAGCAGCACGACGGCCATTCCGATGGCGATCCACCTGCCGCCGCGGCCGGCCACCTTGGCCCGCCAGCCGCGCTGGATGACCGACGCTGTCGCGGCGGGGAGGAACGCGCTCAGTTTGGCGGCGAGCGTGCTGTCGGCGACCCCCAGTTCCCGCGTCGCTCCGATCGTCAGGCGGGGGAACAGCGTCTCCAGCAGCTTTCGCTCCTGAGCGTCCACGCCTTCCACGGTCAGCAGCTGCAGCGTGTAGTCGCCGCCGCCTGCGCTGACCGGATAGTCGAGGATGCGCACCGTGCCGCGCACCGCCAGGCTCACGAGCTGCGCGGCGATAGCCGTCTTCGACCGATTCGCAAGGTCCCCCGCCTCCAGCAGGTTGTAACCCTTCGGCACGCTGTACTGGGCGATGATGGTGCCTCGGCCGCGCGCGTCGCGCTGGCCGAGTCGGCGACGGATGAAGGCGAGCACGACCCCGAGGAAGCCGACAGCCGCCACCAGGAACAGCAGCCCGGTCGCCGGTTCTCCCCCGCCGTTGTCCGAATCGCTCGCACTGTAGCTGGCCGAGGCCGGCACCGACACGAAGGTGCCGGGTGCAAAGCCGATGGCCACGGTCAGGTTCTGCCGCGGACCGAGACCCTGCACGGACGAGGTGAACAGCTGGCCCGTGGATCCGGGCACTGCGGCATCCGTCGTCTGGCTGATCTCGCACCGGGCGCCGTCGTCCTGGGCCCCGGAATAGCAGGCGGTGTCGCCGGTGAGGAACTCGGCGACGCTCGGGTCGACGTGCACGCGCGCGGTGACGGAGCCGAACGACTGGTCGAACCCGGTGCCGTTGGTGTCCCAGTAGAGCTCGTCGTCGTCGGTGTCGGCGAACGCGCGCACCACGTTCCGCTGCGTGTAGGTGATCGTGTAGGTCTGCTGGCCGCGCACGAACTCATCGGTGCCGAGCGGCACCTCGGTGACGGAGCCCTGGTCATAGGTCACGAAGTAGACGGGGGCTCCGGTGGCGTCGGTGACCGATTCGACGGTGGTGTTCAGCGGCACCCCGTTGTAGTCGTTGGGGAGGAGGCGCACCATGCCTCGGTTCTGGTCGAAGTTCGGGAACTGCGCCACGAACGTCTCGACCGTGCGCAGGGTGGAGTGCCCGGCGTCGTCACGGGAGAGGTAGTAGTCGGCCTCGAAGGAGGTGAATGTGAAGTCACCGGTGTCTGCCGACGCGGCCAGGGGCATTTCGACGGCCGGCATCCCGAGCGCGAGCGCCGCCGAGACCGCGAGCGCGGCGATGACCTGCACGAATCGACGTAACGGATGTCTGGCCGGTGCGATCCCGTGCATGTTGCCGCTCCCTGTTTCTGCCGGAGCCGGGAGCCTCGATGCGGCGTCGACCGCGCCGAGCCGTGCTGTCCCCACAACATCCGCCCTTCGAAGGCTAGTGCAGCACGGGTCCCTTCGGTGCATGCGAACCGACAGCTGAGAGCCCGGCAACGAGAAAACCGGTCGGCCCCTTCACGAGGGGACGACCGGCCTTGGTGCTGCGGGTAGTCAGGGCATCAGTACCAGTTGTTGGCCTGCGAGTGAGACCAGGCGGCGCACGGGGTGCCGTAGGAGGAGGCCTTGATGTAGCCGAGGCCCCATGCGATCTGCGTGGTCGCGTTGGTGGCCCAGTCGCTGCCGGCCGTCGCCATCTTGTTGCCGGGCAACGCCTGCGGGATGCCGGTGGCACCGCCGTTGGAGTTCACGGCGTCGTACTTCCACTCCGATTCCTTCTGCCACAGCTGGTTCAGGCAGGAGAACTGGTCGGCGCCCCAGCCGTACTGGGACGCGGCCATGGCCTGAGCCGTGGCGCGCGCGCCGGCAGGAGTGTTGCCGGAGGCCAGCGACTGGGCACGGGAGGACTCGGCGGCGGCCTGCGCGGCGGCCTGCGCTTCTGCCTCGGCTGCGGCCTGGGCTGCGGCCGCGGCGGCAGCCTCGGAGGCAGCCTCGGCGGCGACGCGGTCGGCTTCGATCGACGCCGCGGTGACGGCGGCGGTCTCGGCCTTGGTCTGGGCGGTCAGCGAGGTGACCTCGTCGAGAGGGAGGATCTCGTAGCTGGCGAGCGAGCTGGCGACCGCGGCGAGGCTGGAGGCATCCACCTTGTCCTGGGTGGCGGCGATGACCTGATTGGCCTCGTTCAGGGTGATGGAGGCCGAGTTGTCGCCATGCGCCTTGGCGACCGCGCTGTAGGCGCCGAGCTGTTCACGGTGCAGGCCCGTGCTGTCGGCGAGTGCGGTTGTGGCCGAGACGCGGTCCTGGGTGGCGGAGGCGGACTGACCGGCGAAGCCGGCGCCGACTGCGAGGCCGGTGATGGCGAGCACACTGCCGGCGATGAGCGCGATGCGGTACGGGCGGTTGATCTTGGTGGGGCCGGTGGTGCTGTTGCTGCTGGGAATGCTGTTGCTTCGCTTATTTTGGGCAGCGAATCGGATGCGGATTTCTTCGGGTGTTTCGGGCATGTATGTGCGCTTGACTTCCGTGTTACGCAAGCTCGCACGCGTGCGCGCGCCGGCTCACTGAGCATCGGGCCTGCGCTTTCGGGGGACGGCGCAGACGAAACTTATACTCTGTCTCATGTTTCTGAACAAACGCTCAGTATTCTGTAAAAGTCATGGGTAGCAGGGGATTGACACGAGATTCGGCAGGCCGTGCACCTCGATCAGGCGTGCCGCAGCGGGGGAGCCGCGTCAGCAGAGCCGACGGGCACTGTACGCTGCTCCGCCGCGGCCGCCGGGCGGCGAATGAAGAACGCCGCGGGGATCGCGAACAGCGAGATCACGGCGCCGCACAGGAAGGCGGCTGGAGCCCGTGATCAGCAGACGGGTGGGCCCGGAGCGGACGGCAGCCAGCCCGCAACCGAGCCGATGCCGCCGGATTCCGCATTCAGGTTGCTGAGGCCGTAGACGAGCTTGCCGAAACCGGGCGCCGAGAGGATGACCAAGACCACGTCGATCGGCGTCTTGCGCGAAGTGGTGACGTTCTTCAGCCCCAAGCCGCCCACGACGAGCGCGCTGAGGGCGATCGGGAGCACGAGGTTGAACATTTAGCGCCAGCCGAGCACGCTGAGAATGGCGCCCGAACTGCTGGAGCCGATGCAAGGGCGACCGAGAAGACGATGGTCAACAGCAGCGCGAATATGGTCGTCGTGCCGGTGGCCCGCACGACCCAGGCGGCCAGCAGCGTCGGCGGCAGTGTGGCGGTCTCGTGCGCGGCGAGGGATTCAAACCGCGCCGCTCCGGGCGGATCTGCGAGAGTCAGCCCGTCGCTCCCCGTGTGTTACGCCAAATGGCGAGTGCTGTGGCGCCGTCAACGACCGCGCCGCAGGATGGGTGGCATGCCCAGACAAATTCGCTTCAACGCTTTTGACATGAATTGCGTCGCGCACCAGTCCTCAGGAATGTGGCGGCATCCGCTTGACCAGTCCTGGCGATACAAGGACCTCTCCTATTGGACCGACCTGGCCAGGCTGCTCGAGCGAGGCACTTTCGATGGCATTTTCATCGCCGATGTGCTCGGAACGTACGACGTCTATGGCGGTTCGAACGAAGCAGCGATCCGGCATGGGGCCCAGGTTCCCGTGAACGACCCGATTCTGCTCGTCTCCGCCATGGCGGCGGTGACCGAGAACCTCGGGTTCGGCGTGACCGCGGGTACAGCGTACGAGCATCCGTACCCGTTCGCACGAAGGATGTCGACGCTCGACCATTTGACGAAGGGTCGCGTCGGCTGGAACGTCGTCACCGGTTATCTGCCGAGCGCCGCCCGCAACATGGGGCATGAAGACCAGTTGGAGCATGACGACCGCTACGACGTCGCCGACGAGTATCTCGAGGTGCTGTACAAGTTGTGGGAGGGCTCGTGGGAAGACGATGCCGTCATCCGCGACCGGGAGACCGGGGTGTTCACCGATCCGAGCAAGGTGCATGAGATCGGGCATTACGGCAAGAACTTCACCGTGCCGGGGATCCACCTGTCCGAGCCGTCGTTGCAGCGCACGCCGGTGATCTATCAGGCCGGGGCATCGCCGCGCGGTATCGCCTTCGCCGCCGGCAACGCCGAGGCGATCTTCGTGGCCGCTTCGACCAAGTCCGGCCTCACCGCGACCGTGAGCAAGATCCGGGATGCGCTCGAGCAGGCCGGTCGAGACCGGTACTCCGCGAAGATCTACACGCTGCTGACAATCATCACCGACGAGACCAGCGAGAAGGCGCACGCAAAACATCAGGACTACCTCTCCTACGCGAGCGAAGAAGGCGCCCTGGTGTTCATGTCGGGCTGGATGGGCATCGATCTCTCGCGGTATGACCTCGACGAGCCGATCGGCAACGTGAAGAGCAACGCGATCCAGTCGGCGGTGGCAAATTTTCAGGCGGCGAATGATGACGGCTCCGAGTGGACCGTGCGTGACATCGCGAAGCTCGGCGCAATCGGCGGCCTGGGGCCGTTCATCGTCGGCTCACCGGAAGAGGTTGCCGATCACCTGCAGGAGTGGGTCGCCGATACCGATGTTGACGGGTTCAACCTCGCCTACGCGATCACGCCCGGAACGTTCGAAGACGTGGTCGAGTTCGTGATTCCCGAGCTGCGTCGTCGCGGGGCCTACCCGGAGGAGTACGTCGAGGGCACTCTACGCAACAAGTTGCACGGGCGCGGCGACCGTCTGCCCGAGGAGCACCACGGAGCCGATTATCGACTCGGGGTGAACCAATCCGTTAGGTGACGAGCGGCGACCGCCGCTCGCCCTATGCAATCCCCGACTGCACCAGCAGCCGGGGGAAATCCGTGCGGCGGCGCCCGGCCAGTTTGAGCACCTGCTCACGCTCGCGCCGCAGCACGACCGACGGCCGCGCGGTGGCGGCGGCCAGAATGCGGGGAAGGGTCTCGGGCCACGGCACCCGCGCGTGGCCACTACCGGTCCCGAGACTCACAGGCAACCGGGACAATTCACCTTCAGTCGCGGCGAACAGGTCAGTTGCCGCTGCCGACCCTCATCGCATAACTCCTGCAATCCGGTGAGACTTCCCGCACGATCCGCGTGATTACGCGGGTGGACAAATCGGCAGGCAGAATTTGCAGGAGTTATGCTCGCTCCGCGCGGGTCACCGCGCCTATGCCCGCACCCGCCGCAACCGGATCGGACCCTTCGCCGTCGACGGATCGACCACGGCCCCGCCCTGCGTGATCTGCAGGTCACCGCGGGCGACCATGCGGCGTGCGGCGCGTCGGGCCGGCTCCATGAGGTCGTTCCAGCCGTCACCGCCGACCACTTTCGCCGCCTCGGACGGGCAGATCGTGGCATCCGTCGCCCGCGCACTGAGCAGTGTCGCGATAGCCTCTTCCAGCTTGAGGTCGGTCGCCGTGACCCCATGTGCGCGGCACGCGCTCGAGCAGTACTTCACCGACTCCCAGTTGTCGGCCCACTTCATGCGCCACTCGATGCGCCGCCCACACGAGGCGCACGTCTTGTCCGCCCGGTCACGGGCATGGTCAGAATCGGCGGGCTTTCGTTGACGGTGGGCCATGCCTTCTATCCTGCGGGATGGCGCGGGTCGCCGAGAGCCGCCGAGAGTCGCCGTTTGCGCCGAGCGTCGCCGTTCCAGCGGCGATTCTCGGCAGAATCGGCGACTCTCGGGGCTGCAGGGCGCCGGGCAGGCCGCCGGGCAGGGCGCCGGGCAGGCCGCCAGGCGGGGCGCGCCCGACCGATCGGTGCCGCGGGCGTGACGAATTCGGCCCGCATCCGTCTTATCAGTGACGGATGTCTCAGCCCCCGTGAGCGCCCAGGCCACCCGACACTGTCGGAGACTAGGATTTTTGCACCTGAACCCGAAGGAAACCCCGTGACGAGCACCGACCGAGCGCGTGTCGAACGACGGCGCGCAGCCGCTGTTCCTGCCCGTAGCCGCAGCATCGAGGTTGATGGGCATCAATTCACCGTGCACTCCCTGAAGAGCACCTCGCCTTCGCCGGACGCGCCGACCTACCTGCTGGTCCACGGCATCGGGGCGTCGCACCGCTACTACCGCCGGGTACAGAGGAGCCTGGCCGCCATCGGGCATACCCATTCGCTCGATCTGCCCGGATTCGGCGGCACCCGCCGGCCCGTTCGGCCGCTCGCTGTCGAAGAATACGGCGCCCTGCTCGGCCGGCTACTTGATCGACTCGAGGTGCCGCGGGCGGTCCTGGTCGGCCATTCGATGGGCGCCCAATTCGTCACCGAGGTGGCCCGGCAACGCCCCGATGCCGTCTCCCACCTGGTTCTGATCGGCCCTGTCACCGATCCCCGCCGGTCGACAGCCGTGCAACAGGCGCTGGGTCTGACCCGGGATGTGGCCAAGGAGTCACCATCGGGCAATCTGATCGTGTTCCGTGACTACCTCGAGTGCGGCCCGCGCTGGTTCTCCACCGAGCTCGTCCCCATGCTCGGCTACCGCACCGACCTGGCCCTTGGCGAGGTGCGCTCCCCCATTCTCGTGATCCGAGGCACCAATGACCCCGTCTCGGGCAGCATTTGGTGTGCATCGCTGGCCGCCGCCGCGCCGGACGGGCATGTGTTCGAGGTCGCGGGGCACCGCCACCTGGTGCACCACAGTGCCGCCGTGCAAACCGCCGCCATCATCGAGGGGCACGCCCTGCGGCTTCCGTCGGTCGCGCACCCGGCACAATGATTCGCCGTCTCCTGAACCCCCGTCTGCTGAGTCGCCATCTGCGCGAGGCCTGGTGGTGGCTGCTCGACTATGTCTATGCGGCGACCGGCCAGACCCGTGCGTTCCTCTCCCGCGCCCGGCCCACGGACTTCCGCTCCGGTACCAAAGCCCCGATCGTGATCATCCCCGGGGTGTATGAATCCTGGCAGTTCATGCGACCGTTGATTGAGATACTGCACGGCCACGGGCATCCGGTGCACGTGGTGGCGAAGCTCGGCCGCAACCGGCGTTCTCTGGCGGATGCCGCCGCGACCGTGGCCGCCTACCTCGAGCGGGAGAACCTGACCGGCGTCGTCATCGTGGCGCACAGCAAGGGCGGCCTGATCGGCAAACTGCTCATGACGACGGATGACCCGGGCCGCCGGGTGAGCGGAATGACCGCGATCAGTGCTCCCTTCGGCGGTTCCCGCTATGCGCGCTACTGGGTCGTGCCGAGCATTCGTGCCTTCGCTCCCGCCAACGTGGCCCTGCACGACCTCGGTCTGGACCACCGGGTCAACGACCGCATCACGTCTATCTACGGGGTGTTCGACCCGCATGTCCCCGAGGGCAGTGAACTCGTCGGCGCCCGCAACATCCAGCTCAGGGTCGGCGGGCACTTCCGCATCCTCGGCGACCCGGCGGCCGTGCGTGCCGTGCTCGACGCGGTGACGGATGCCGCGGAGTCGGCAGTCTGACTCCGGGTCGCAGATCGACCTTCGGTCACGCGGGGAAGGCGCTTGCCCTGCTGCACTCGGAGCCTGACCGCTCGGGCTGATGTTCAGGCGCAGGCAGGACTCCGCCCCGATTACTTCGCCGCGACAGTGCGCGCGCGGCGCGTATGGCGCTTCGTCGACGAGCCTCCTCGCCCGTAGACCAGGTACATGGTGAACCCCATGATGATCATGAGCAGCACGGTGTAGACGAACGTGATCGACATGGAGTCGAGGTTGTTCTCCCCCTCCGTGCTGGCCTTGATCGCAACACCGAGGGGTTGGTAGAGCGGGTGATACAGGAACACCGCGGCGTCATAGTCGTCGAGCAGGCTGTTGAAGTTGAGTGCCGTGATCGCAGCCGCGGTCGGGAGAACCAGCGGAACCAGAACCGTGCGAAGGGTGAACATCGACCCGGCACCGAGGATGCGGGCGGCATCCTCGAGCGACTCCGGCACCGACGCGAAAGCCGCCTTGAGCAACCGCAGGGTGAACGGGATCTTCACGATCACGTAGGCGATCAACAGGAGACTCGTCGTTCCTGTGAGCACCTGGCCGCCGACCATAAGGTTTGGGCGGTCGAACGTCATGACGAGGGCGAGGGCGATGAGAATCGTCGGCAGGATCCAGGGGATGTGCAGGAGGTACTCCAGCGTGGCGGTCAACGGGTTGCGGTGTTTCTGCAGCAACCGTGAGACGAACAGCATCCCGCCGACCACGATCACCGACGCCAGCGCGCTGTAGACGACGCTGACCACGAAGGGTCGGAGCACCGCAGGCGTGCCGAAGACCGTGGCGTAGTTGTCGAGCGTGAACGAATCCCAGCTGATGCTCCCCGTGACGATGGCACTCGAGTGCACGAAGGAAAACAGCACGATCAGCAGCACCGGCATCGCGTAGACGACGAAGAGAGCGTAGGCGGCCACGTGCACGGCAGCGTTCGCCACTGGGTTCGGGATTCTCTGCTTCTGCAGCGGGGTCGCCACCTTCGCCACCGAGAAGTACACCCCCGACTTTTCGACCCGGTTCATCATTGCCAGCAGCACGATGGTCGCCAGGCCGAGGATCACGGCGAGCAGCGCGGCGAGGTCACGCGACCCGGTGCTCTTGGAGAAGGTGAGGATCATCGGGGCGATCGTTTGGAAATCGGTGCCGCCCAACACGAGCGGCGCTGTCAGTGCGCTCATGCTGGGAAACAGCCCCTGGTCGACGTTCAGCAGACCAAGCACGTCTGGTCAGCAGAGGGTCTCGTCGAACGCCACTATTGCCGCGGCCAGGGAGGCCGATTGGTAATCCTCGATCAATGCAGACGCCGTCGTGTCCCGCAGGTTTGTCACTTCAGCCGTGGGATTCGTGATGGCGGAGGTAAGTTGCAATAGCTGCTTGAGATCGGCCTGAGTCTTCGGTGTTCCGGAGCCAGACATCGCCAGGGCAAGGTTGCAGGCGGCTCGCACATCGCTGTCACCATAGGCCTTGATCTGCTCGAGCCAACGGGCGGCATTCTTCTCCGCGGCAGCAGAATCGCCTCCTACGATGACTTCGGTCTCGTTTGCAGATCGGCCGAGAATGCGACCCAGATCATCCAGGCTGCTCGTGCCACTCCGAGCGCAACTGGCGCCCGTGAGGAGAAACCCAGCAAGTACGAGCGCCAAGAACGTCCGGGCTGAGGCGTGTGGCCCCCTGGCCGATGGTAAGCGGATGCTGTCATGTGTCATGTCGATCCCACCCCATTCAAATGCGATTCAAGCTCCTGGTTCCTCCGGCGGCGCCGGTGCTCGCTCTGTGGCCAGGCCGTCCGAAACGGGTCCGGAACCCGGCTCTACGACGCTGGCTCCCGCTCCGGCAATTGGCTCCCGTGTCGTCTGCATTTCCCGCTCTAGTTCGATCTTCGAACGAGTCAGCTCGGCATTTGTCTGAAGGTCTTGTACGGCTTGAACCCCCGAGGTAGCGGCCCGTTGCCCGAAGTAGAATCCGACGATTGCGATGACGACCGTCGACAGTGTGGCGAAGATCGTCTCGGCGAAGTCAGTGCTTGCGCCAGAAGCCGGGGCCAGCACCACATCGTAGGTGCGCCCGGTCCCGTCGGCGGCGCCAGCCTCGGCAACATTGACGCTGATGACGCGTTCAGAGGGAAAGCCCGCGAGTGTGCTTTCCGAAACTCCGGTGGATTCCGCGCCCCGCGATTCGCGCGAGCTGAGCTGGCTGAACAGGTAGATCGACGAAAACGCGAAGAGGAGCAGAAGCAAGAGCGCAATCACCGCGCTGATGCTGCCGTTCGGAAGATTGAGCGCACCACGGTTCGCCGTGCCATCCATAACTCGGGAAATCCAGGCCACCAGCGTGAGCAGGACGAGGAGCGCTGATAGTCCGAGGAGGATCCAGACGGTGAGCGCGATCTCGGCCGGTACACCCACAGGCTGCTGAGCAAGCACTGTGATCAGAACCGTCAGAGCGGCCAGGACAACAGTGAGCACACCGCCCGTGACGTAGAGGGCGGTGTTGCTCGGTTCGCTTGCACCCACTTTCGGCATCGTCACAGCTCCCATCCGAATCGTTGCACGTAACATACACCTGGGACTCAGGTAACGCTCATCTGAACGTGGCCCGGCGCGCTGAGTAACGGGCGGTCTTCGCCGTGCGCGCCTGATCCGCGCCTGCGCGCCAATGGCTGCCGATAAGCTCAGCGAGTATCTAGGCTCTGGGGGGACTGATGTCAGCAGGCGGATCGGCATGGACTGAGGCGACGCGCCAATTGGCACTCTCGGAGGCCCATGCGCTTGCCGCTGATTCCTCACGGGCCAAGGCCGCCAACTACTTCGCTGCTGCAGACAGCGAAAAGCGCATTGCCCACGTTCTCGCTCCCCTCGCCGCGGCTGGCTACCACTTCCTGCCCGATCGTCAGTGGCCCGGCAGCCGTCGCGCTCAGGTCGACATGGTCGTCGTCGGGCCGGGCGGCCTGTTCATCGTGGACACCAAGGCTTGGAAAGACCCGATCATCGCGGCGGGCCGGGTATTCCGCGGGCAAGCCGACGTCACCGACGAGTTCAACGGCCTGGCCGACCTCGCGTGGAAGACGGAGGCGGCTCTGGCCGAGATCGGCCTGGCCCCGGGCGAGGTGAGACCCGTGGTCGTCTTCGCCGGGCACACGGGCGTCAACGCATCGGTCGGCGGGGTCGAGATTGTCGGCGAAGGCGACATTGTGCGCCACATCGCCCGCCGCGGCCAGCGTCTCACCGCGTCTGCCGTCGAGCAGGTGTTGGCCGCCGCGATCAAGCACTTCCCCTTGATCGGCGCGCCGGCCCCGGTCGATGTGACCCTGCCCGAACCGATCATCGGCCCGGAACCGGCCCTCGATCTTGACCATCTGCCGAGCGAGAGCGACATCGAGGCCGCGATTCTCGAGGGACTCCTGGCACCTCCGATCGAGGAGTGGATGACGTTCCTGCATCCGGACCAGGCCAAGTTGGTGCGCCGCAGTTTCAACGGGCCCTCTCGCATCCGTGGGGCTGCCGGCACCGGCAAGACCGTCGTAGGGCTGCACCGTGCCGCGTACCTGGCACGGTCGCAGGCGAACGCCCGCGTGCTCGTGACCACGTACGTGCGCACGCTGCCCGACGTGCTGAGCAACCTGCTCGGCCGCATGGCACCGGATGTCGCTGGTCGCGTGGAGTTCAGCGGCGTGCACCAATTCGCCCGCAAGGTGCTCGACGAGCGCGGCATCGACGTGCGCGTCAACAGCAAGCTGGCCGATCAGTCATTCGACGAGGCCTGGAAGCAGACCTGCGGCCCGCTCACGACAATCGACACGAACTCCCGTTACTGGCGGGAGGAACTCGACCACGTGATCAAGGGCCGCGGTCTCACCACCTTCGACGAGTACGCCGACTGTGCCCGCATCGGGCGGCGCCGCCGCCTCACCCTCGACCAGCGCCGCTCGGTCTGGGCGCTCTATCAGCGCTACGAATCGCTTCTGCGCATTCGCGAGGTGCACGACTTCGCCGACCTGATCCTGCTCGCCGAAGCTGCTCTGCGCGCCAAACCGATGGTTGGGTACACCGCCGTCATCGTCGACGAGGCTCAGGACCTGTCGTGCGCCATGATCCGCATGCTTGCCTCCGTGGTGGACGGTGACGGCGCGGATGCCTTCACCCTGATCGGAGACGGCCAACAGACCATCTACCCCGGCGGTTACACGCTCGCCGAGGCAGGTCTCTCCGTCGCCGGCCGGGGTGTGATCATGGACGTGAACTACCGCAACACTGCCGAGATCCTTGCCCTGGCGGCCCGAGTCGTCGACGGAGGCAGCTACGTCGACATCGAAGGCACCGCAGCCAGCACCGCCGCGATCACCTCGCCGAGGCACGGCGAACGTCCCCTCTTCGCCCGGGCGCGCACCCGAACCGAGCACGACGGGAGACTGGTGCAGCACATCCGCCGGGCCACGCAGAGCGTGAGTGTGGGCTGGGGTGACGTGGGTGTGCTCTGCTTCACCACCTGGCAGGTGCGTGACGCGGTGATGCTGCTGCGCACCGCGGGGATCCCCGTGGTCGAACTCACCGATTACGACGGTGGCCGAACGGATGCCGTGAAGGTCGGCACGATCAAGCGTGCCAAGGGGCTGGAGTTCAAGCAGGTGCTGCTGCCCTGGATCACCGAACGCCTGATGTTCCCGGGCGTCACTGGAGCGGGGTGGACCGATTCGCAGATCGAACGCGACGAGCGCGACCGCCGCGAACTGTTCGTGGGCATCACCCGAGCTCGCGACGAAGTGTGGGTCGGCTGCATCGCGGCGCAGGGATCGTCTGCGTGACCTACCCAATCCCCAGCTGCACCGGCAGCCGCGGAAAGTGATCACGCGTTACTCATACACGTCCCGACGATGGCCGACGGTGACCACGACCACCACGAGGATGTCGTTGCGAATGGTGTAGATGATCCGGTAGTCACCCACCCGCACCCGATAGCCGAGCACGAGCCCGGCCGCATCGAGAAGGGAAGCGTCGGGGGCGAAGGTGACGAGAAGGTCGATGTCGCTGCCGGCGGCATCCGTGCCCTGGGCGATGCTGCCGAAGACTCGCACGGCGCCGGCACCGCGGTGGCCGGCCAGTTCGAGCACGCGGCGCCGCTCGCGCGCCAGCACGAGAGACGGCCGCTCAACGGCGGCAGCCAGGATGCGAGCGAGGGTTTCCGGCCGCAGCTGCACCCGAACACCTCGTAGGCGGAGCGGTTGGGCTGCGGAACTCCGGCACGAAGGGCCAGCTGGCTCTGCGAGAGATTGGCCCGTGCACGAGCCTCAAGAATCCGGGTGGACGCACTCATGCCGAGACTATAGCTGGAGGCCGTGCGAACGAGTTGATCGCAGACACGCCCTGCGCTTTTTTGAATCACCGCAGACAAATTTGATGCAATCCCGAACCCCGCCCACGGTTGGTTCAGTATGCGTTTTTGCGGTGGTCGACGTTCACGGCCAGGATGACCAGAGTGTCGTCCATGATCTGAACGAGGACGCGGTAGTCCCCTACTCGGTATCGCCACACGCCGGAGTGGTTTGCGGTCAGACCCTTCCCGCGTTGGCGAGGATCGTCGAGACGTTCGACGTCCTCGAGGTATAACAGGACTCGTCGCTGCACAGCGCGGTCCAGCTTCCTGAATTGGCAATCGAACTGCTCGGTGGTCTCAACGCGCCACCGGGCGATCACAGCTCAGACTCGGCTTTCAGCGCCGAGAGCGGCCGGGAGCGGCGGCCTGCGGCTTCAAAAGCGTTCAGCGATTCGTCGGCCGCAAAAGCGTCCTCCAGATCGGTCAGATGCTCGCGGAGGGCAGCTCGAACGTAGAAGCTCTTCGAACGCCCCGTGCGTCTGGACAGCTCCTCCAGCCGCTCCTCTTCCTCGGGGGTGAGACGGATTGAGATCGTCACACTGCCACCTTCCAAAGTAAGACATGTTTACGCAAAGGATACGCCCGTCTCGACGGTTCAGCACGTGTGATTGTCCGCGATGGTGCGTGGTTACAGTGGCGTTGCCGCGTTACGTACGTCAGGCGCCGTCCATCGTCATCGCCCCCGGCGTTGCCCTGGCGCACTCTGACCGTCGCCCGCAGTTCTCACGGGAGGCCTGAGCGGAGTTAGTGGCTCGGCGACGAACAGCTCGGTGGTGTGCCTGCGGTTTTCAGTTTCCAATAGCGAAAGCATGGCCTAGCCGATTGCGCATTTGTCAACTTTTCACCGACATCGATGCCAACGGATCGGCCAAAGGGCTGGCTTCAGGCCCCTGGACGGTCGCGTGCCGGCTCGCCACGCGCCTAACCCGTAAGCGAAAGAACTTCCGGCCGCGGCTTTTGCTTTTCATTCCACAAATCGAACGCAGTCTGCAATCCCAGCCAGAGCTCCGCGCACGTTCCCACAAGCAAGCTCGGGTGCGGAGGGTTGTGCATTGTGGTCATCTTGGTTCAGTGGTAGTCGACGTAGTCGAGAAAAGCGAGTTGTCATTGCAAGTTTGCAGCGTGATCCGGGCGGATGCCCGCCTTGCTTCCCGACGCAGAGAACCGCGCTTAGGCTTGGAGCATGTCTACCCCCTTAGCCTCAATACCGTTCAGTTAAGTGTTTGAGTGGTGATTTCTGGCTCGTGGAGGGGTTGTGGCCAGTGCGTGTGGTGGAAGCGTTTGGCGGGCCACTTCGAGACTTGCGTTTGATGACGAAAGGGTTTGATCGCCGCCGTCGCGCGGGGTTCAGGCGCCGGACGAGGGCGAGGATGGCGTGGCGCCAGACCGCTTTGGCGTGGTCAGGCTGCGGAGGGGGAAAAAGCGCCCTGAGCGACAGAGCGGCGGGCGATGCGGAGTGCGGCAACGAAAGAGACCCGGTCGGGGTCGCGGCGAGCGTGTTGGGCGGCCCCAACCATGAGGGTGCGGATCGCGTAGTGGCAACAGAGGTGGCCCCAGATTTCCTGCTTGACCAGGTCAGGAGATTTAGACCGCATCACCATGCGCGGCCCGCGTTGGTGAGTTTTCAACTCGTCGTACACGGACTCGATCTCCCACCGTTCGGAGTACACGGCCGCGAGTTCTTCCGCTGAGGCTTCGGCCGGATTAAGGATCGTGGTCAGCAGCCGGTAGGCGTCAGGGTTGTCGCGTCCATCGTCGATCGTGAAGTCCACGACCCGCACGGTCAACGGTGGTGTCGATTGCCGCCCAGGGCCAGAGGTCGGGATGATCGTCGCCAGCCAAGAGCCGTCAGCGAGGGTCTCCAGATGCCGTGGCCGGAGGTTCGTCTTTTCCACTACGTAACACGAGAATGCTTAACTGAACGGTATCGAGGCTGAGCGGGACCCACTGACCTCCCGCCGATTTGGCTCCGGAGCAGGTCTGAGAGGCCGAGGGCATGATCCTTGAGCATGCATTTGTTCCGGTGCTGGCCGGTTCCAAGGTCGAGTTCGAGGTCGCGTTCAAGCAAGCGCGTCCTCTGATTGGCGGCCAGCCCGGGTTTCGTTCCTTATCCTTGTCAAGATCAATGGGATCGCCGAACTTATATGTTCTTCTTGCGGATTGGGATTCCGTGAAAGCTCACACGCGAGGACTTCAACGTCGGGCCACGCACGTTGCTGGTTGAGAAAATCGGCGAACTGATTCGCGTTTTGACTCCGATCGCCAACTTTATTGTCGAGGTCGTTCCTCCTGTCATGACCTGGTTGCGAGAGAAGGCCGCGCTGCCCAACCTGCCGTATACGCGCACCTGCCCGGACCGTTGAGTCGGCCCGGGCAGGTTTCTGTCGTCCCCGTCAGCCGCCGTGGACCGGCGTCGTGGGACCGTGGCGGGGTCAGCGGTAGGCCACGCCGTTAGCTGTCACGGAAACCCGGGTACCCGCGGTTCCGTCCAGGAGCGCCGGCAACTCTGTCAGGGATCCGATGAAGGCGTCGCGACCGGTGTTGCGGGCGAAGTCGATCGCCGCCTCAACCTTGGGTCCCATCGAGCCCGCCGGGAAGTCGAAGCCCGCGAGCGTGTCCGGGTGGACGAGCATGATGGCGCGCTGTTCTGGCGTCCCCCAGCCGGTGTAGACGGCGTCCGCGTCGGTGGCGATCACTAGGGAGTCGGCCTTGAGGTCCCGGGCCAGCACCGCGCTGGCCCGGTCCTTGTCGATCACGGCGTCGACGCCGATGAGTTTGCGGGAGCCGGGCTGGTACATGGTGGGTATGCCACCGCCGCCGGCGCAGATCACCACCGTGTCGGCCGCCACCAGCGTTTTGATCGTGCTCAGCTCGAAGATCCGCTGCGGCATGGGCGAGGGCACCACCCGACGCCAGTGGTCGCCGTCGGGTTTGATAACCCACCCCCGCAGCACCGCCAGGCGACGCGCCTCGTCGGCGTCGTACACCGGCCCGACAAACTTCGTCGGGTCCGTGAACGCCGGGTCTGCCGGGTCCACCTCGGTCATTGTCAGGATCGTCGCGATCGACTTTTCGAACGGGAGTCGGTTGCCGAGTTCTTGTTCGATCATGTACCCGATCATTCCCTCGGTCTGGGCGCCCAGGACGTCGAAAGGGTACTCGGACGTGTGGTCGTAGGCGGCCGCCTGGAGCGCGAGCAGCCCGACCTGCGGCCCGTTGCCGTGGGAGATCACCAGCTGATGCTCCTGGGCGATTGGCGCCAGCGCGGCGCACGCCTTGGCGACGTTGGCACGTTGGTTTTGCACCGTCATCGGGGCGCCGCGCTCCTGGAGCGCGTTGCCGCCGAGAGCGACCACGAGGCGCATCAGGAACCCAGGGTGGCGACCATGATCGCCTTGATCGAGTGCATCCGGTTCTCGGCCTGAGCGAACACGATGGAGCTGGACGACTCGAACACCTCGTCCGTGACCTCAAGCTCGCCGAGGCCGGTCTGCTTGAACAACTGTTCCCCGACGGCCGTGTTCCGGTCGTGGAACGCCGGCAGGCAGTGCATGAACTTGACGTCGGGGTTGCTGGTCTTAGCCAAGACGTCCGCGGTGACCTGGTAGGGAAGCAGGGCGGCGATGCGTTCGTCCCAAGTTTCCTTGGGCTCGCCCATGGAGACCCAGATGTCGGTGTAGATGAAGTCGACCCCGGCCACGCCCTCGGCGACGTCCTCAGTGTGGGTCAGCCGCGCGCCCGTGCTCTCGGCGATCGTCTGGGCGGCCGCGATCACATCGTCGGTGTTCCACAGCTGGCGGGGGGCCACGATGCGCACGTCCATGCCCATCAGCGCCCCTGCCACCAGCAGCGAGTTCGCGACGTTGTTGTGCGCGTCTCCGAGGTACGCGAAGGCGATCTCGTGGTCGTTCTTGGTGGAGTGCTCGCGCATCGTGAGCATGTCGCACAGCGCCTGGGTGGGATGCCACTCGTCCGTCAACCCGTTCCACACCGGCACACCCGACGACGCGGCCAGCGTCTCGACGTTGGTCTGCGCCGAGCCGCGATACTCGATGGCGTCGAACATCCCGCCCAGCACCCGCGCGGTGTCCTTAACGGACTCCTTGTGCCCCATCTGTGACCCGCTCGGATCGAGGTAGGTCACGTGGGCGCCCTGGTCGTGCGCGGCGACCTCCATGGCGCAGCGGGTCCGGGTGGAGGTCTTCTCGAAGATGAGGGCGATGTTCTTCCCGGTTAGCCGCGGCAGCTCAGTGCCGGCGTATTTGGCTGCCTTGAGGTCCGCGGCCAGCCCGAGGAGGAACTTCCACTCCTTCGGGGTGAAGTCGACTTCCTTAAGGAAACTCCGGTTGTGCAGGTTAAAGCTCACAGGATCACCGCATCTCTTTCGATTGGACAGGACAGACATCGCGGACCGCCGCGCCCGCGGCCGAGCTCGGATCCCACGACGGGTACGACTTCGATGCCCTCGTCGGCGAGGTATCGATTGGCGGTCGTGTTCCGCTCATAACCCAGCACGACGCCGGGGGAAACGGCGAGGAAGTTGTTCCCATCGTTCCACTGCTCTCGCTGCGCACCCGCGCGATCGATTGGGGTGCGCAGGACCCGGACCTTGTCGACGCCGAGGGCCTCGGCCACGAGAGGAAACAGGTCCGTGTGCTCCGTAATGTCGTAGTCGCCGCCGGACCCCACCGGGGTGAGCATGAACGCGCGCAGCGTCTCGGGCAGGTACGGATAAACGGAGAACGCGTCGCTGTCGACCATTGTCATGGCGGTGTCCAGGTGCATGAACGCCCGCTCCTTCGGCAGCTCGACGACGATCACCTGGCGGACATGGCCGCCTTGGAAGAGCAGTCGGGCCAGTGTCTCGACCCCCTGGGGCGAGGTCCGCTCGCCCATCCCGATCATCAGCACCCCATTACCGATCACGAGCACGTCGCCGCCCTCGACGGTAGCGGGCTCGTGGGGCAGGAAATCGTCGCCGTAGACGATCTCCAGCCCGGCGTCGCGGAACATCGGGTGGAACTTGTAGATCAGGCGGGAGTTGATGGTCTCGCGTTTGCGGGCCTGCTTGGCCATCGGGTTGATGCTCAGGGCGCCGTAGATCCAGGACGAGTTATCGCGCTGGAACAGGTGGTTCGGCAGGGGCCGCAGCAGGAAGTCGTCGATGCCGAGGGACTCCATCAGAAGGCTGGGCGTGTGCAGCATCGGCATGACGTCACTCTTGAGCACGCCCCCGATCAGGAGCTCGGAAAGCACCTCCGACGACGTTTGGTCGACGATCCGCTCCAGCGGCTTGTCCAGCGCGGGCCCAAACCGGATGGCCGTGGTCAGACACTTCTGCAGGAACTCCCGGGCACCCGGCGCGTCCAGCGCCGCGGCGAGCAGTTCGCGGAAGTAGTGCACCGTCACGTTGCGCTCTCTGAGCTGGCCGACGAACGCGTCGTGCTCTTCCCTAGCCCGATCGGCCCACATGACGTCGTCGAAGAGCAGGTCGTCGACGTTGTCCGGGGTCAGCCGGCTGAGCTCGAGACCCGGCCGGTGGACGATCACCTGGCGCAGCACTCCTACCTCGGATTCAACACGAAATGGCATGGCTATTCCTTACTATATTGATGGTGTAAATGCTCAGCGGTACTCGGGCACGGGGGCCGGCTTAGTCATCCGGTGCCGCTGCGCAAGGTAGACCGGGATCCCGACGACGAACGCGCCGCCGGCCATCAGGAACGGGCCCCAGACGACGTACCACAAGTCGCTGGTGTTCCTGGAGTAGTAGATGAAGGCGACCGAGAAGATCAGCGCCACGACCGCCACCGACACATCGAAAGCGAACCTCGACGTGTGGACTGGGTGGCTGTCCCGCCAACGCCACTTGATCTGGACCAAGGCGGAGAATGCGTAGGGCACGGCAGCCGTGATCCCGGTCATCAGGACCAGGGTGGTAAACACCGTTGAGCCGCTGGTTCCCAGATAGCTGATCACCACGGCGACCGACGCCAGCGCGGTGGACGCGATGATCCCGAAGGCCGGAACCCGGCGCCGCGACAGGCTCCCGAACCGCGCCGGGAACAGCCCGTCCTTCGCGGCAGCCAACGGCATCTCCGCGCAGATCATTGTCCAGCCGTTCAGCGCGCCGATACCGGAGACGATGACGGCCAACGCCACCAAGTCCCCGGCCCAGGAACCGCCGCCGACGATCGAGTTGGCCGCGACGGAGTAGGACGCCTTGTTCACGTCCATAGCCAACTGCGAGGCGGGCACGATGCCGAACACGGCAACCATCGACAGCAGGTAGACGATGGCGCTAGCGAGCGTGCCGTAGATGGTCGCCTTCGGGACATTCCGTTCGGGATCGCGGACCTTCGCCGCGGCAACGGCCGCGGTCTCGACGCCCAAATAGCTAAACAGTGCGATCGCCATCGCTCCACCGATCGCCGACAGGCTGCTGTCACCGCTGAGGTTCCACGGCGTAAAGTTCCCCGCCTTGATGAAGAACAACCCGACGGTCGCCATGATGGCCAGCGGGATGAACTTCAGCACCGTCGTCCAGACTTGGACCGAACCCATCACGCGCACGCCAGTCAGGTTGATCACGGCCGGGATCCACAACCCGACGAGGGCGATCAGGATGGACCAGCCGACCGCGCCGTCCTTGTTTAGGAAGTGCTCGACGTAGTACACCCAGCCGACGACGATCGCCGCATTGCCCGCCCATGCCGTGATCCAGTAGGACCAGGCGTTAACGAACCCGGCCGCGTTGCCGAACCCTGAGCGTGCATAGGCATACGGTCCGCCGGCAGCCGGCAGGCGTCGCGACATCACCGCGAACATCAGCGCAAGCGCGACCGCCCCGACGGTGGCGAGGCCCATGGCGACCAGGCTGATCGGGCCATACGACGCTAATGCGTAGGGCAGCGAGAAGATGCCGACACCGATGATACTGCCCATAATCAGTGCAGTCGACTGAGGCAGGGACAGGGCGCGCTCGGTTGTGCGCCCCTCGGGCTCGGTCGGGACAGACCCGACCTCGGACCTTGGTTGGACCATGATGACCTCCGGCGTTGATACGGATATTTGACATCCGATCGTCAGGTCGAAAGGTTTCCGGGCTTAGCGGCCGAGGGAACTAAGTGGCGAGTTCACGGATGTTCTTGAAACGGATGTTCTTGAAATCTGCCGTGCATTTCGGTGGAGCGTGTCAGAAACCGACGCAGGGCAATGCCTGATCAGGTTTTAAGAAACGCAGTGGTTGAACTTAACATTGACGGCACCCCGATCACCGCCCCAAAGAGCCAGCGCTTACGGCCGAGCAGAAATCGAGACAATAACGTCAGCGACCAGACCGAAGAGGTTCTTGGGATCGAAGGGACCGGCGATCAGATCGAGTTCGACGAAGAATGAGGCGCCGGCGGCCGAATCGCGCAGGTAGCGCAGCACCGAAAAGTCTTCGATGGCAAAATCGACCGAGTCGAAGATGGCGATCTAGTCGTAGTGCGTGCGCCCCGCCGCCTGGGTCTTATCAGTAGTGAAGGTCGTGATGATGTCGGCGCCCGCCACCGCGTCCCGCACGCTCGCTACCACGACGATGTCGAAGCCGAACGGCCGGGCGGTGATGTTCTTTACGTTCATAAAACGCACCACGACAACCTTCTTTTTGTTTTCTGTAATCAGCCTATGACCGGGCAATGTGCACGCGTAACGAGCAGAACGAGCCAATATGTTCCATTAATCTTTCAAGATGGTTACCCTGGCTGTACAGTGTGAATTATGCATACGCTCGATGACCTCGATCGCCGCCTAATCGGCGCGCTGCGGGCGGACGGGCGAACCCCCGTCACCACGCTCGCCCATGACCTCGGAGTCACGAGGGCAACGGTGAACATCCGGCTGCAGCGGCTGCTGGACACGGGCACCGTCCTCGGATTCTCCGTCCGGGTTCGCGAAGAGCGGGATCCCGACTCGATCCGGGCGATCGCGCTCATCGAGGTCGAGGGGCGCTCAACAGATCGGGCGATCAGCCAACTTCGCGGCTTTCCCGAAGTCCGGGCACTACACACCACGAACGGCGGCTGGGACCTGGTGGCCGAGATCCGAACCGACACGCTGAGCAACTTCGACCGGCTACTCGGCCAAATTCGCTCCGTCGAGGGCGTCGTTAACAGCGAAACGAGTCTGCTGCTCAGTTCGACGCTGTCCTAAGCCTCATTCCACCGACCGGCTGAGGTTGGGAGTCGTTTTCTGATTTGAGTTGCGGCGGCGTGCTGGGGCGTGGTTGTGCGCTGAGCCTCGCTGCTCGCGTTGTTCCACTCGGCTTCCAGGTCGTGCCGGGTCGGGGCGGGCGGGTCAGGTCGGGGTTGGGCTCGGTGGTGCGAAGGCGTGGTCGAAGAGGTGGGCCCAGCCGGTTTCCCAGGGCCAGTTCTCGGGCAGGTGCAGTGTGATGCGCCGGGCTGACGCGGCGATCCTCGCGGGGATGTTGATCAGTTTCCGGCGGAGGGTCGCGGTCGTGGCCCGGGCCAGACCGGTGCCGGCGGTCACCGCGGTGGCGCGAGTGAGGTTGAAGGCGATGACGGCCAGGACCAGCCAGGCTGCGTTGGCGGCGAATACACCGGAGGGCATGTGGGCCAGGGCGCAGCTCTTCAGGTCGGAATTCACGAGCTCGATGGCCGCATGGGCGCGGTGGGTTTTATCCGCGGTGACCGTGTCCAGTGTGCTGGTGGTGAAGAACGCGTGGAAGCGGTGCAGGTCGAAGAGCGTGGCCTGGCCGGCGAGTTTGTGCTTGTTCAGTTCCGGGATGCGGCGCACGACGAGGCGGCCGCTGATGTGGTCCGACTTCTTCCGTGAGGTGAATGCAGTGTAGGGAATCTCGGCGACTTCAGCGTCGGAGATCCAGGTTCGGTCGTCCTCGTCGAAGATCGCATGGGTTTACTTGATCGGCGTCCACCCGGTCGCCGGGATGGCCGCGATGCGCTTCCTGACGGCGGAATCGAGGCAGGCAGTGACAGAGACGTCCGCGCCGCCAGCCATAGCGGCGTGGATGGCCACGAAAGTGTAGAACGCGGAATCGGCGCGGAACAGGATCCGGGCGGCGGTCATCCCAGGCAGGCGGCGGAGAGTGGCGAGGGCGTCCCGGATCAGCCGGGTCGCGCCGTGCGGGGACGAGCAGGCACCCCGGCGCAGACGCTGGGCGAGAAGGATCGGCGCGCCGGTGACCGATTTCAGTGTGGCGAGGATCGCGTTGAGCCCGTGGACCCCGGAGTAGCCGAAGCTGGCGCCTTGTTTCTGGTGCCCGTGGACCTCGATGATGGTGTCGTCCACGTCCAGGAACACATAGTCGTCAGGTTCCGGGCTGATCAGCGGGCTCAGGGCAGCGAGGTTGATCAGGAACCGGGACGCGACGGCATCAAGCTGGCGCACATGGCCGAACGTGAACGCGCGCAGGAACGACCCGAGCGTCGACGGTGCGTAGAGGTGGGCGAAGAGCTTGCGCATTCCGCCGTGACGCAACACGGCCATGTCGTCAATGGCATCCGCACCGGCCACCATCCCGGCAACCAGGGACGCGATCTTCAGGCCGGCGTTCGCGCCCTTGTCCGTGGGGACGCTCAACCATTTGTCGGCCAGCCGTCGCAGGCCCGCTCTCTCGGCCAGTTTCATCGCCGGGACCAAACCCGCAGAAGACACGAGGTTGGAGTCATCGAAGACGTGCGACACGGCGCGGGTGGTGTGCAAAACTTGCATCTACGAGATGTCCTTCTGGATCAGTTGAATTGTTCTGTGGTAAGTACAATTTTCCCTGATAAGAAGGGCATTCTCTGTTTAACGCGCCGCTAGATCCCAAGTCCGATCGGTGGATTCAGGCTTAGACGACCCCAACTTCCGAAGCGCATTCGGCGCAGCCGGCATGGTCCACCGGCCAGGTATGGCCAATGACCTTCTTCAGGAGATGGCACCGCTCTTGGCGGAAGATGGCATAGATGTCAATGATCCGTCGAGTTTCGACATGGCTGCCTTGAACGCGGCACTCGCACGCGCGGTTGAGCGAACAAACCTGGAACGATTCACGCCGATCGGCGTGACCAGGTCGAATACGTTGACCGTGCTCCTGTCGGCGTCGGAAGCAATCAGCTCGGGCGACGTGCAGAGTACTGAGGCCGTGATTCGTGGCATCGCCCCGGAGCCGAAGGAGACTGGCGAACCATCGGTCGCTCCTGTCATCGGGGTGAGCCTCGGCCTGCTCGATTCGTGGCATCGTGATGCCAGCCTCACCAAGCTGCATGCTCGTACGCGGATCCCTGATTGATCGAGCCGTTCCCGTGCCACGGGGACAGACATAATCGCGCTGGCGCGAAAAGGGCGAGCATTGGAAGCGGTTGCCGCACTGCACGGCCGGTACGACGGATTGACGATCTTGGAGGGCAGCATCCTCGCGATCGCTGGAACGCTCCAGTCCTGGGCCGCCGCGACGGACCAGAGCGTTCATGACCTCGGCGTGGCCGTTCTGAAGGACCAGAAGTAACAAGGACCGGCACCGACCCTTTCCGCGTTGGCGAGGCTCGTCGCGACTCTCGACGTCGTCGAGGTAGAACGGAACCCGACGCGGCACAGCGCGGTTCAGCATCCAGAATCGGCAATCGATAAGTTTGGTGGTCCTATCCTGCCACCGGGCGATCGCAGCTAACACTCGGCTTCCAGCGATCGCGTGGCCGTCGAGGCGGGCCGCGGCGACGCCAGGTACCGCTGGGTCGGACTGGACGGACACGTGGTGTCGATCGAGGAATTCGGCGAGTCGGGTAGCGGCCCCGAGGTGCTGCGTCGCCGCGGCATCCACCTCACGCGGTCATCAACGCTGCGCACGCCACCCTCGCCGGCCACCCCGGCACGCCGCCGGGCACCTCCAAACCCCTCACCAACGAAAGATGCACCTCATGACCATTCTCGCCCCCGACGCCAGAAGCGTCGCCCGCCAGATCGACCACACCCTGCTCACGCCCGAGGCCACCGCCAAAGCCGCCGAGGCCGCGCTCGCCATCGAGCAGGGCGCCGACGAGATCGACATGGTCATCGACATCGGTTCGGCCGAGGCCGGCCGCTTCGACGACGTGCAGGCCGACATCGCCGCCGTGCGCTCCAGCATCCCGGCGCCGAAGGTGCTCAAGGTCATCATCGAATCTGCAGCGTTGACGGATGCCGAGATCGTCGCCGTGTGCCAGGCCGCCGTAGCCGCGGGCGCCGACTTCGTGAAGACCTCCACCGGCTTCCACCCCGCCGGCGGGGCGACCGAGCACGCCGTGCGCCTGATGAAGCAGACCGTGGGCGACCGAGCCCAGGTGAAGGCATCGGGCGGCGTGCGCAGCTTCGACGTTGCCCGCGCCATGATCGCCGCGGGCGCGAGTCGCCTCGGCGTCTCCGGCAGCGCCGCACTGCTCAGCGGCAGCACGCGCGCCGTCCCGACCAGCACCTACTAGGCGTCCGTGCCGGCCTCGCCGAACTCGATTGGGCGGACAGGTCTGCTCGCCTAGAACCGTCGCATCGTTCCGCGCGCGTCCGCACTGCATGCGCTCGACAACGGGCCGACGGGGCCGCCGACCGGGTCGCCCACATTCAGCCTGACCCCCGCCGAAAAGCACCCCTAGTTCGGGTTATGTTGCCTTACCGACAGTGACCCGTGGCCGGGCGCGACGACACATTTTGCGGCGTAGATCGGAACTCCGCCGTGCTCCGCTGTCTGGGTGAGGATGAGGACCGCCGCTGACGGCCCTATGTTCAGCAGTTTCGCTCGCGTGGGGCCAGCGTCGGTTGCGACGATCTGGCACACGCTGTTTGTGAAGACGTGGCCGTTGGCCTGCATGGATGCGAGGAGTGTCCGTGGTTCGGCGGCGATCTCCGAGAGTTCGGATGCGATTCGCGCGCTCACATCACTGAGGTAGCGCCCAGCGGGGAGATGCTCTTGAACAGTGGCGACGGGAACGCCATCCTGCAGCAAGACGCTCTCGCGGATCCAGGCGTTGGCAGCCGGGTCGAGCGAGAGTCGGTGGGACACGAAGTCTGTAACCCCTTCCAACTCGAAGCGCACCGGCTGGACAGTCAACGTCATGTTCGGGTCGGCTAGGGCGATCTCAAATGGCCGCAGCTGCTCCAGTCCGCCGTGCGGGATGAAGTCCGTTACGAATCGTCCAACTCCGCGACGGGTGACCAGTAACCCGTCTTCTTCGAGGAGCATCAGCGCCTCGCGTACGGGTGTGCGGCTGACGCCGAGCATTGCCGAGAGCTCTGTTTCCCTCGGCAGCATTTCGCCGAGCCGGAACACGCCAGAGCGGATTCCATCTGCGAGCCGCGTGTAGACGGCGACTCGAATCGGCTGGCCGACGGCGAGTTGGAGCTGCTGGTGAAAGAACGGGTGCGGTTCCAAACGGGTCGTCACGAGACCTCCTTGTCACCCCGAACGTATCACATTTGATATGCTACCTGAGAGGTATAACTTCATACTATTTAGACGAAGGGGTCAACATGAGTTCAACCACCACGAGGGTCGGATCACCGTCAACGATGAAGGGTCTGTATCCCCCCACGAGCAGCACGCCGCACATCGATCCGAAGGGGGTGGACATCGCCGAGACGATCCTCCTTCCGGGGGACCCGCTGCGAGCGAAATTCATCGCCGAGACCTACTTCGACGACATCCGATGCTTCAACGAGGTTCGTAACATGTTGGGTTTTACGGGCACTTACCGGGGGCGTCCCGTGTCCGTAATGGGCACGGGTATGGGCATCCCTTCCATCTCGCTCTATAGCTATGAGCTGATCCACTTTTTCGGGGTCAAGAACCTGATCCGGGTGGGCACCTGCGGCGCCATGCAGAAGAACATGGAGCTCTACGACGTAGTTATCGCCCAGGGCGCGTCGACCGACTCCAACTACCTGCACCAGTTCAACCTGCCCGGTTCATGGGCGCCGCTGTCGTCGTACAGGCTGCTCGAGCACGCCAAACGGATCGCCGACGAGCGCGGTCAACGCACCCACGTGGGCAATGTGCTCTCGTCCGACCTGTTCTACGGCGCCGATCCGGACGCCATGGGGAAGTGGATGAAGATGGGCATCTTGGCCGCCGAGATGGAGTCGGCAGGTCTGTTCGCCAACGCCGCGGCCGGGGGCGTCGATGCGCTTGGCATCTTCACTGTTAGCGACCAACTCGTCACCAACGCCAAGACCACCCCCGAGGAACGGCAGACCGCCTTCACCGGAATGATCGAGATCGCGCTGGAACTGATCTGATGAGCACCGCGACTCGCGCCACGCGTCCAACTCCGGTCTTCAACCCGACCCGGGCCGTCCCCATCCTGCTGTTCCTCTTCGTGTTTTCGCTGGTGCTGGACAATGGCTTCAAGTTCATGTCACCGGCGCTGGCGCTGGATCTCAACCTGCCCGTCAACACTGTCAGCCTGCAAGCCACGCTGACCGGCATCCTGATCGGTATCGGCGCCGTGGTGTACGCCGCGCTGGCCGACTCGATCAGCATCCGGAAACTCATCATTTTCGCGATCCTCGTGATGACGATCGGGTCGATCGTCGGCTTCATCTTCCAGGCCAACTTCTGGCTGGTCCTGGTCGGCCGGCTGATCCAGACCGCCGGTCTGGCGGCCGCCGAGACCCTCTACGTGATCTACGTCACCAAGCACTTCAGGGGCGACGAGCAGAAGAAGTATCTGGGCTTCAGCACCGCAGCCTTCCAACTGTCGCTACTGATCGGCACCGTCGGCAGCGGCTTCATCGCCACCTACATCGGCTGGGCGACCTTCTTCCTGGTCACGTTGCTTTCCCTGCTGACCATCCCGCTCGTGCTCCGCACGGTTGCTGCGGAGGAAACGAACGACAGCCACGTGGACGTGCTCGGGCTTTTCCTGATCGCGGTGTTCGCCACCGGCATCATCCTGTTCATGCAGAACTTCAACCCCTGGTACCTGGTGCCAGTCGTCGCGGGGCTGATCCTGTTCATCTGGCACATCCGAACCAACGACAACGCCGTGATCACCATCGCGTTCTTCGCCAACGCTCAATACTCGCTGATGATCATCGTGGTATTCGTCATCTACTCGGTCCAGCTCGGCTACACGTTCCTCTTCCCATTCCTGGTATCCGACATCTACGGCTACAACCTGGGTGAGGTCTCCCTGCTGCTGATCCCCGGCTACATCGCCGCTGTGATCGTCGGCTCGGCCACCGGCAAAATCGCCCGGTTCCTCACATCCAAGCAGGCCATCACCGCGGCGTTGATCGTGATCACCGCCTCGATGCTGATCCCGGCTCTGGTGGTGGACAAGTGGATCGGGATCTTCGTGATCTCGATGGTCTTGTTCGGCATGGGCTTCGCGTTGATGTACGGCCCACTCGTATCGACCGCCATTGGGCGGGTGCCGGTCGAGAAATCCGGTATCGCCATCGGCTTCTACAACCTCACCATCAACATGGCAGTGCCGATCGGCATCGCCTACACCGCAACCCTGATGGACCTGAAGCCCAACCTGCTCGGGGGCATCGCCGGCACCGACCAGGCGGCCTCTTACGGAACGGTGTTACTGATTCTCGCGGCGGTCGCCGCCCTCGGCCTGGTGCTCTACCGCGCCTTCGTCGTGGTCCTGGAGCGCCAAGGCGAACCCGAACCCGCACCCGTCACCAACTAAGGACACACCATGATTTCGACCCCCACCGTCCCCCTCAGCGCCGCCATGGTCGCCCAGCACATCGACCACACCCTCCTGAAGCCCGAGGCCACCGCAGCAGACGTGACCGCACTCATCGCCGAGGCCATTGAGCTCGGCACCTACTCGATCTGCGTCTCCCCGTCGATGCTGCCGCTTCGCATCCCCGCCGGTGCCGACCTCAAGATCGCGGTCGTGTGCGGCTTCCCCAGCGGCAAGCACCACAGCGCCATCAAGGCCGCCGAGGCCGCCCTCGCCATCGAGCAAGGAGCCGACGAGGTCGACATGGTCATCGACATCGGTGCCGTCAAGGCCGGTCGGTTCGCCGAGGTGCAGGCCGACATTGCGGCCGTGCGGGCCAGCGTCCCGGCACCGACGGTGCTCAAGGTGATCATCGAATCCGCTGCGCTGACGGACGCCGAGATCGTCGGCGCCTGCCAGGCATCCGTCGCCGCGGGAGCAGACTTCGTCAAGACCTCCACCGGCTTCCACCCCGCCGGCGGAGCGACCGTGCACGCGGTGCGCCTGATGAAGCAGACCGTCGGCGACCGTGCCCAGGTGAAGGCCTCGGGCGGTGTGCGCAGCTTCGACGATGCCCTGGCCATGATCGAAGCCGGCGCAACCCGCCTCGGCGTCTCCGGCAGCGCCGCGCTGCTCTCCGGCGCGTCTTCGACCGAACCTGCCGGCAGCTACTAACCGTCGGCTGGGCTCGCACATTGCACCGTGTGCGAGCCCAGCGCGAATGTTCCTACTGACCCACCGAGACGTCGATTAGCACTTTCCCGACAACCCCGCTCTCGACCAGAGCATGGGCATCCGCCGTGTGCGCAAGATCGGTGCGGTGCAGGGGCAGCCCCGACTCCTCCCCCACAGTCAGCGCGCCGTCGACGAGGGCGGCGGTGATGTCCTCGGCCGCCGCCCGAATCACGTCGGCCCCCACCGTGTAGAGCAGCACGAACTGGTAACGCACATTGAGGCTGAAGTGCTCGCGCACGTCGAGCGTCACCTGGTTGCCGCCGTTGTTGGCATAGACCGCAATCAACCCACGATTACGGATGACGGCCAGGTCGAGCCGCGCATTTTGGGCCGGTGCGACCTCCACGATCAGGTCCACCCCCTCCGGTGCGATCGCCCGGATCTGGGCGATGACGTCCGGGTCGGTGTAGGTAAGCACATACTGCGCGCCGGCGGCCGTGGCCAGCGCCGCCTTCGCCGGACCGCTCACGGTCGTGACAACGGATGCCCCCGCCCACCGGGCCAGTTGGATCGCCGCGTGCCCGACCGCACCTGCTCCGCCGGCCACGAGCACCACCTTTCTGGCCAGGGCGCCCGGGTGCAGCCGCCGCGGTCCGTCTTCGGCCACCGTCAGCGCCCGATACGCCGTGATCGCCGGCACTCCGAGGCTCGCGCCCTGATCGAAGCTCGCATTCGGCGGCAGCGGGAAAACACGCTCCGCGGGCAGCACGGCGTGCTCCTGGGCCGTGCCACTGCTCGCGCGCTGGTACGCCGCAAGGGCCAGCCAGACCCGGTCGCCCACGCTGACGTGCTGCACGCCGGCGCCGACCGCCTCCACGATGCCGGCACCGTCCTGACCGGGCACGACGTCGTCGAACGCCAGCGCCTGGCCCGGTGCCGAGCCGCGGCGCGACTTCCAGTCGGTGGGATTCACGCCGCTGACCACGATCCGGACCCGTACCTCGTCGGCTCCGGGTTCGGTCACCGGCCGATCGACGAGCTGAAGCACGGACGGGTCACCGGTCTGGCTGTACACAATGGACTTCATGTCAGGGGTAACGCTGGTGGGGGTGGAATGTTTCCTCTGTTATTTCCGATAGCTGATGCCAGTCGCACAAGGCGCTTCCGAAGAGCCGAACCCAGCCCGTCCTGACTGATCTCAGGAGATATTGACGTACCCCGAGCATGTCGGCCAAAGGTCACTTGTCACATGCGATCCCATCACCGTCACGGTCGAGGCCGTAAACATCAGTACCGACGATACGGAGCGGTCCATCTACGTACGCCGGGCCGTCGCCGCTGCCGCCCTCACAGTCGACGTCGCTGGAATTCGGTACACATACGTCCGCGTAGTTCGAATTGCAGGGGTCAATCGGATCAGGAGCTGGCGGGGCCGGCTGGCGTGACCCGACAGAGGTCACTTCAGATATCGGCTGCAGCGTGACCTCTTCACGTCTGACCTCTCGGGATACTTCCACGCCGTCGACGGATTTGACGAGATAGGTTGTGGTTGTCTCACCGTTAGCACCCGCAGTTGTGATGGCCGAAGCACCCACATCGATGTTGGGATCTTCAACCGAAGTGACCTCAAATGGAATGGCTGCTACCAGCTGAACTTCCGACTCGGTCTTGACCGGAGTGGGAGTTGGGCTTGGCTTCACGACTTCGTCAACTTGGACCGAACCCGAAGCCGACTTGGCCACGCTGGCACTGTCGGGCGTTTGCGGGCGCGTCACAGCATTAACCCCGGTCCCTACCAGCATCACCAGGAGTCCCGCTCCCAGCATGACTGCCCCGGCTGATCTGGAGCGAACCCGAAAGGACTTTGCGGAGCCAGTTACAGCCGCGTAGATCCCGACAATGGCAGCGACGAGGCCGATCAGCGCGATGATCGACCAGAACGCTCCTCCGATAATGGCCACCACACAGAAAAGAGCCAGGATCGCGATTCCGCTCCACCGCCAACGGAGGGCGATTTTTCCGTTCGGCTCCCGCAAACGATCAACGAGTGGGCCGAATGTGCCTTTGAGGCTCATCGCGTCGCCTCGAGTTCGGGACCGTCAACGTTGCTCAGAACAGATGAATCGATGGCAGAGACGAGCACATTGGCCCCCAAGGTCAATAGACACGACAGTAGGCCCCACGTTATCGCGCCGGTCCACCTCAAGTCGCGCCCCACTTAGGGGCGAAATTTAGGCCCTCGCCCAGCACTGTTCCAACGGGAACGAGGCTAGCGAAAGCAGTTAAGCCACTTGAGCCGAAGCCGCAAAGTACTCGTAGAGGCTCGACTCGATTGGGCTCGCCAGGCCAAGCGTCATGGAAACCACATCATGTCCGCTCTCTCCGGACATTTTTGTCTGGCGAGCATCCTGCGATCTTGCTCTGCCTAGATAGTAGAAGTCAGTTCCCTCTGCATCGTCTTTCTTGGCGAATACGTGAAGCGGGAGACGATTCTCTACAATCGCTTTCACCTCGCCACTCGCGAGCGTTCTCCTGCTTCGGGTGTACCACGTCAGGGTTGACGAGTTGAGGAACTCATCTTCGTACTTCGTGCTCTCGGACACGTCTGACCCCTTGTGGTACGTCACAAAAATGGGGCAACTGTTCGAGAAATAGTCGACCTTATATCCGTAGATGGTGCTCTGCTGATTGGACTGCCAATTGAGTAAACGGCAGACATCTTTACGAGAGTAGCGTTGACCGATTTCAAGCTGTCCGCTCCACTTGTATCGGTGGCGCGCAAGATACAGTCCCGCGTCAACGACATCGCGAACGTGCATTTGGAAGAGTGGGCCTGCACCCCATGCCTCAACAAATTTCTCGCTGAGGTGGTAGGCCCCATCATGAAGATAGACGATCGGGGCGGCACCGAACTTCGTGGCTTCGGCTTCGGTAAAGAAAGTTAAACTTAGTACGGCCAGGACGGAATCGAGAGTCGCCTGATCGCTGGCCAGCTCGCTCCCCCCAAGCTCAGTTTGATAGTCCTCAACCGTCACTCCGCCAGAACGTGACAGCAGCTGGTCGAGAAGCAGCAGCTCATGGGGCCGCTTTCCGTTGAGTAGTTCTCCGGAGAGGAAAGTCAGGACCGCATCTTCGAAGGCGTCGGCCGAGGCATCTGTTGCCCCGACCTTATTGAGAAATCTCCAGTAGTTTTTCTGCTTGGTCGCAATGACCGTCGGGTCGACGGTGTCGAAGCGGGCAAAGTCCGTGAGTAGCGGTGAGCGACCCAGTCGGTTCTTGAGATCGACAAAGGATTTCTTGAGGTTTGACATGCTGTCAAGAGTTGTCGTCGCGAGGGAAGCAAAGATCTTCTCTCTCGAAATCGCATCAAAATTAACGCTCGAGAGGCCAGCTATTGCGCCAGCTTCTTGTGCATCGATGATCTTCTTGCGGATCGAATCCTTGTTGAGGGTGCTGTCACCGAAAAGCGCGATAGGAATCAAGTAGTTGTTGTTATAGTTGCCAATGAAGTCAATCACCACGAGGTGGTCCTTGCCGGCAGCCTTGCGCAGCCCTCGACCCAACTGCTGCGTGAAAACGATGCTCGACAACGTTTGCCGGAGCATGACCACCTGGTTGACCGAGGGGATGTCAATGCCCTCGTTGAAGATGTCGACAGTCGCGATGTAGTCGAGTTCACCGCGTTCCAGCATCTGCACAGCCAGCTCCCGCTCCTCAACCGAGTGTTTCCCACTCAAGGCGCGAGTTCGAAGTCGTTGCCCGTGGACATCCCGCTGGTTGAGAATTCCAGAGAGTTCGGCCGCTTCGGCATTCTTACTGCAGAAGATCAACCCTTTGACCGGCACACCAGCGTGGCCATACTTCTCGATGGACGTGATCAGATGGTCAACTCGCTCAGGCGCGACCAACCGGCTGAGGTCCGCTACCTGGTCGATGACTTCGCCGTTCGACTTTATGTAGTCCGTGACGCCGTAGTAGTGGAATGGCGCCAACATGTCGGCCTCGAGCGCTTTCTGCAAGCGGATTTCGTACGGCACGTTGAAGTCGAACAGCTCAAACACGTTGAACTCGTCCGTACGTTCTGGAGTTGCCGTCATCCCGAGAAGAAAATCCGGCTCGAGGTGATCGATAAGTGTGCGGTAGCTAGCAGCGCCAGCGCGGTGGACTTCGTCGATCAGCACGTAGTCAAAGGTGTCAGGCTTAATTGCGAGAAGATTCTCTGGCCGAGAAAGCGATTGAATTGATGCGAACACATAGCGCCGATCGAGCTCTTTCTTCGATCCGACGAACTTGCCGAAGTCGCTGTCCGGGGCATTGAGCACGCGCTGAAACTCATCAATCGCCCGGTCCAGAATCTGCTCACGGTGCACGACGAACAACATACGTTTGGGCGCGTAGGCACGAACGTCGAGCGCGGAAAGGATTGTTTTTCCTGTCCCGGTCGCCGAAATGACGACTGCACGGCTCTCCCCTGCGTCCCGCAAAGCCTGAATCTCAGCGAGCGCTTCTACCTGCATTGAGTTTGGGAGGATCACTCCCCCCGGCAGCGCATCACCGAGCGATTCAGTCCCTGGCGCTCCTCGAAGAGGGTTGTTAGGCTGCGGAGTCCACGTCAGTGCGTACTCATCGATCCATCTCCGCGTCAAGGCGGTCGAAGCATCCATATGCGCCTGGACTGCGCAATTCAGCTGCTCCACGATGTCCCCATCGGGCAGAGCCGAGAAGCGCAGATTCCATTCCTGGTTTCTCAGCAGCGCCGAGGCTGTCAAGTTGGAGCTGCCTACGATCGCTGTGGTGCTCGACTCCTGCTCGAATATGTAACCTTTCGCGTGGAACCCAGCGGCGGAGTCTGGATACACGTAGACATCGACGCCATCGAGGTTGAGGAGTTCACGGAACGCGGCAGGCGAGTTGAAGCCGAGATAAGTAGAGGTGATGATTGTGCCCGTTCCTCGGTAGTCGAGGAGTGCCTGTTTGAGCAGGGCGATCGCGCTCGGCGCGATGAACGCGACGGAAAACACGAAATTGCACGATCGTTTCAGCTCATCAAGGATCGCCTTGAGCATCGTCTGGCCATTGGAATTCGACACAAGAGCGGGATGGAAGACCTGGTCGGACTTGACGTGTGAATCTAAGAATCCAAAAGCGTTGTCGAGCGTTAGTTGACTGCGAGTCTCACTCAAACCAAGAAGTCCTTCATGACACGCTCGACCGCAGGAATGTCGGCGGGGGCCCACTCGAGCTCATCGAGTTCGGCGGCTTGCACCCAGCGAAGCTCCGAGTGCTCTGTCAGGCGAGGTTCCTTACCGATGAGCGAGCAGTAGTACGTCGTTAGGACGACGATACCGAAGTCGTACTCGTGCTCGGTGGTTTCGATATGTTCGCCAATTTCTGCAGAGCAGAGTAACTCTTCTTCGAGTTCGCGGAGTAACGCTTGCTTCGGTGACTCGTTCGACTCAATCTTGCCTCCGGGGAACTCCCACATACCGGGCAACGACATTGTCGAACTCCGCTGTGCCGCAAGGATTGTCTGCCCTCTGGTGAGGACGGCGCCGACGACTTCGATTCTTTTCTTCAAGTGCTTACTCCGTTACTTGGCCGTCGATGCGTATTGCCAGCTTAGCCAGCGGCGGTGAGCCGCTCGTGTCAGGTTGGTGAGGCCAGTAGCTCCGAGCAAGACCGCCATTTCGCCTCCTACAAGTGCCCCGCATAGCAACTGTTGGCTCCTCAGCGATCACGGCCGGGTGCGGATCGCGCTCGGTGATCAGGAACGACGCAGCAGGGAGCTCAACCCTGCTTCGCTCACAACGGGGATGCCATAGTCGCGAGCCTTGCGCGCCTTGCCCGACAAGGAGTCAGGGTCGGCCGCGACGACCAGACGGGACTTCTTCGTTACGCCGGCTCCGGGCATATACCCGTGCTGCGTGAGTTCGGCGTGCCAATCGGCACGCGGCCGCAGCATCTCCCCGGTGAGAACGACGATGTCGCCCACGGTCAGCGCGAAGCGCTCCGGCGACGCGACAGCCACCTTCACGGTTCCGGCAACCGGCGGCGCCACCATCGCAGTCGCAACCGCCGCGGCCGGAAGCCCCAGCAGCTGCGCCACGGTGACGAGGTCAGTGATTTCGGCCTCGGTGAGAACCATGTCAGCCCAAGCGAGTTGCACGAGGTCGTCGAAGTAACGTTCGTGCAGGGCCGCGCAGGTGGCGCGACCGATGCCGAGGTCTTCGGCGAGTTGCACGAGGGCCTGCGCCTCGTGCGTTGACAGCTCGCGGTCAAGCAGGGCGAGGTCAAGGAGGGCGAGGTAGTCCAACTGCTCCGCCGGCCCGGCGAACTCGGGAAGCTTCACCGTGATCCGGTCGAGCCATGATGCGGCCTTGACCGGTCCGGCGGGGGCAACATCGTCGCGGGACACCCACTCCGACGCCTCTCCTTGGAAGGGCGGCCAAGGCAACGCGGCGGCGTCGGCCACGCTGCGAGCCCAGCCCGGGGCATCCGGAGCCTCGGCGATGTAGGCGCCCAGTAGTTTGGCGGTCGCTACGGCATCGGCCAGGGCGCGGTGAGCGTCGACGAGGGGGATGTCGTACGCGGCACAACAGTCGGAGAGCTTTCGGCCGGAGCCCGGAAGGAACTCGCGCGCCAGCTGCATGGTGCAGAGCACCTCGAGCCCCAGCTCAGCTTCATAGTCGAGCCGATCCAGCTCCGCGAGCAGGAATCCGGTGTCAAACCGCGCATTGTGCGCTACCAGCACTCGCCCTGAGATGAGCTCAATGAGCTGGGGTGCGACCTGCTCGAAGGTCGGCGCCTGCATCACATCGGCCGCGCGGATGCGGTGGATGTCCTGCCTGCCGAGGTCGCGCCCGGGGTTGATCAGCGTGTCCCATCGGCCGGTGATGCGACCCTTTTCATCGACGTGAACGACGGCAACCTCGATGACCCGGTGACTCGACTTCGAGAACAGCCCTGTTGTTTCGAAGTCGATGACCGCATACCCCTTGCCGCTGCCGGCCAGCGCTTCGCTCTCATCCCTGTGCGCCGGTCGGCGGTGCAGACCGTTCATAGGGCGGCTCCCATCAGGATGCTTACGATGACTGCTGACACTGGAGGTCCTGCCACAAGCAGCGCAGCCACGGATGCCACGAAGCCGAACACTCTCCACTGCGTGCCCCGCGTTCGCGCCGCGAGAACCTCGGCATCGAGCGCGTTGAAGCGAGCCAGCACGTTCTCGGTGGGAGGGAACAGCGGGGCCGCCCACGTCGCCGGGTCGTCGATGACCGCGGCGAGCTCCGCCAGGTCACCGGCGTTCAAGACCACGGGGCGCTTCACGAGCCAGCGACGCAGGGCAGCGGCGGTGGTGACTTTCACCTGTTCGGGCTGCACCTTGACAGTCAGCGACTTGGGGTTGACCAGCGCGAGCACGGGTTGCGCGGCCGGGAGCAGCGGCATCCGTTCTCGCAGCAGCTTCGTGACCCACCCGGCTTCGTATTCGGCGTTGCGGATGTAGGGCTGCTTCTGGCCGGACACCATCAGGCCCCGTCCGGCCACCCAGACGATCTTGCCCGCGTGGTACTTCGTGTTGATTGTGAAGATGCCGCCCGGTCCGATGACGATGTGGTCGATGTCCGAGCCCTTTTTACCGATCGGCAGGGCGTGGAAGGGCGTCCAATCCGGGGGCAGAGTCGAGAGGATCTGACCGACCACGATCTCGCCTTTGGCACCCAGGTACCAGCTGACGCTGTCGCTGCGCAACGGAGAGTTGCCGCAGAACCGCGCGAACGTGCTGCGCGGAGGCGTATCGGCGTGCTGCCGCAAAAGCTCCTCGATGACCGCCTGGGCCGCGAACTGCTGCCTCATTGTTGGCGCGTGAATATTCATGGTTCCCCGTTTCCCCCGGGTCGAATCTAGCGGCTGCGGTGGAGTGGGCAGCAGCCCCAGAACGGGCTCGCAACGCCGTCCACCCATCTCTGAGAGACTGACCGGGGGGGGACTGGCGCGATGCTCGTCACCGGCATCGACCCAATGAGGAGCAACGGATGGCTGAGCAGTCCCGCGAACGCGTCCGGCGTCTACCTGGACTTCGATAACATTGTCATCTCGCGCTACAACCAGTTGCACGTCAAGAACCAGTTCGCCAAGGACAAGGCGCGCAACCACATGTCGTCGAATCCCAGGGCCGACGCTGAGGTCACCGCGCGCATCCACCAGGCCATGATCGACGTGGGCGCCATGCTGGACTATGCGTCGTCGTTCGGGTCAGTCGTGGTCAGTCGCGCCTACGCCGACTGGTAAGCGGCGGTCAACGCGAGGTACCAGCGCCAGCTCACCGACCGCGCTGTCGACCTGACTCAACTGTTCCCGACCGTCTCGTCGCTGAAGAACGGAGCGGATATCCGGTTGGCCATCGACGTCGTCGAGGACGTGTTGCGGCTCACCGATCTCACCCACGTCGTCATCGTCGCCGGGGATTCCGACTACGTCCCGCTCGCTCAGCGCTGCAGGAGGCTGGGCCGCTACGTCATCGGAATCGGCGTTTCCGGCTCGACGAGCAGTACGCTCGCGGCCGCCTGCGATGAGTTCGCCGACTACGACTCCCTGCCCGGTGTCACGAGTGCGGCGACGCTGATTTCTATGCCGACCCCCTCGGCCCCGACCCCGCCAGCGACCCCGCCAGCGCCCCCGATCCCGCCGGCCAAGGAGGTTCCATCCAAGAAGACGGATGCCGTCGCATCCGTGGCTCCGCTTCCTCTCGTTTCGGCCGCGGTGCCCGCACCCACAACCGATGCCACGCCCACGCCCACTGCCCGGAAGGCGGCGACTCCGCTGCTCCTGCGAGCGATGGAGCTGCTGGCGAAAAACGATCAGGAGTGGCAACACGCATCGGCGCTGAAGCTCCAAATGAAACGAATGGATCCGTCATTTCAGGAGCGGGCGCTCGGCTTCACCCAATTCTCCGATTTTCTGAAATCTCGGTCTTCGGTCGTTGAGGTCGAGCAGAAAAGTCCGGCGAGCCCGGTTCTGCTTCGCCTGCGAGCCTGAGCCGGAGCCGGGCGGTCTCTCACCAGCGTCGAGAGGGGTCGCCGGTGCCTCAGAAGACGAGCCCGTGCCGCTGCATCAGGGGCATGGTGGCCTCGAAGTCGACCTCGCCGCCGTATTCGGCCGCCAGCGGCGGAAGCGTTGCCGGATCGTACTCGCCCCCCGGTTCGGCCAGCTGGCGGAAGAGCTGTTCGATTCCGCCAGGCACGATCAGCTCGAGCACCCGCAGAGGCTCTTCGCCGGCATTCCAGAAGGTGTGCCAGCGACCCCTCGGCTTGAAGACCAGGTCGCCCGGCGAGGCAACGACTTCGTCGCCGTCCTCGAAGACTCCGAGCCGCCCGGCAAGCACGAGACTGTACTCGTCTTCCCGGCTGTGCCGGTGGATCGGTGCCGCGAGGGTGCGCGGCGCCAGCAGGTGTTCCACGACCGCGATTGCTCCACCCGAGTCAGCACTGTCAATGAGGTACCGGTCCAGAGCGCTGGCGTCTCCGGTCGACTCGATGTCGCGGGCAGTCTTCACACGGATGCCGGCCGACCCGGCTCGGTTCACGTTCATGATTCCTCCTCCTAGTGCGGGGACAGCGGGGTTGACGCGTACAGTGCGAACGCTAGGCCGCCCCCAGCCGATTGGATACCGGGATGGCGCCCCGGTTGAGGTCATTTACGACCCGTCACGGGCGCGCTCAGGTCAGCGCAAGCGTGCTCTTGCACCGCGGATACCTGCGGCATCCCAGGAACGGCCCGCGCTCGCCGGTGCGCTCAGCCATGAACGCAGGGCCGCACGACCCGAGGGTTAGGCTGCAACGTGTGAAATCAGCAGCCGTGCCCACCGCCACCGAACGGCTGCCGGAGCGCGCAGCCGTGATCGACCTCGACGCGATCAGACACAACGTTCGCCACCTCGTTGCGCTCGCCGCCCCAGCCCGGCTGACGGCGGTCGTCAAAGCGGACGCCTACGGTCACGGGGTTCTCCCCGTCGCTCGCGCGGCGCTCGAGGCGGGAGCGGAGTGGCTCGGCGTGGCACACATATCGGAGGCACTGGCACTCCGCGCTGCGGCCATCCCGGTGCCGGTACTGGCCTGGCTGAACACCACAGACAGCGACTTCGCCGCGGCAATCGCCGCGGACATTGATCTCGGATGCTCCGGCTGGGAGTTGCCGCTCATCGCCCAAGCCGCGCAGCAGCAGCAAAAAACCGCACGCATTCATCTCAAGATTGACACCGGTCTGGGCCGCAACGGCAGCACCCCCACGGAGTGGGCCGAGCTCGTGGCCCGCGCCCGACAGGCGGAAGCCAGCGGATCTGTGACCGTCGTGGGCATCTTCTCGCACCTCGCGGTGGCCGATGAACCCGACCGCGTCGAGACCGACGAACAGGTTGCGGCATTCACGACGGCCGTTGCTGTGGCGCAGGAGGCGGGGCTGAGCCCGATGGTGCGGCACCTCGCCAACAGCGCCGGCACGCTGTCCCGCCCCGACACGCACTTCGATCTGGTGCGGGCGGGGCTGGCCATCTACGGCCTGTCGCCGTTCGCCAACCAGACCTCGAACGACCTCGGATTGCGCCCGGCGATGACCTTGCGCACGCTCGTATCGGTGTGCAAAGACGTTCCCGCCGGACAGGGCGTCTCCTACGGGCTCAACTACCGCACCACGGCCCCGACGACGCTCGCCCTGATTCCATTGGGCTACGCCGACGGCATTCCGCGCATCGCCACGGGAGGCCCGGTGCGAGTCAACGGCGTTACCTATCCCGTGGTCGGGCGCATCGCCATGGACCAGATGGTCATCGACCTCGGTGAGGCCGCACTCGTGGCCTCCGGCTCGTCGGTGATCGGTGCCGAAGCGGTGCTGTTCGGCCCCGGCGACGACGACGCATCCGTTGACGAGTGGGCGGCGGCCGCCGGCACCATCAATTACGAAGTGGTCACCCGCATCAGTCCCCGCGTTCCCCGCGTCTACCGAAACGTCTGAGACCAATCCGGGCTGGCCCGTCAGAGGCGCGGACGGCCAGCCCAGCGGTCGGCCTTGAGGGCCAGGTGCAGCTCAAGGCGCGCCTGCCCGCCGAGCGGGTCGACGCCCAATGCGGAACGGATGCGTCCCAGCCGGTTGTAAATACTGGTTCGGTGCAAATGCAGGTGCTCTGCGACCTCGGCCACGGACCCGCTCTTGTCGTAGAGCATCTCGAGCACGGGCAGCAGTTCCCCGTTTCGGTCGAGTGCCTGGAGTTCGGAGAAGAGCGCTGACTCGGACGGCAACACGTCTCGACTTGCGACGGCCAGGAATTGGTAGACCCCGGTAGCGCGAAACGATACGAGCGTGCCGAGCTGGGTATCAACCCTGGCCGCTTGCACGGCGCTCCGCGCCTCGGAGTAGGCACCGGGCAGCCGTCGCAGGTCGGTGAAGGGCTCGCTCAGCCCGATCAGGGCGGGTGCAGCCACCTGCCCACCGCGGCGGGACACCTCGAACTCAAAGCGCATTCGAACCTCGGACAGGTCGAAGCCGTCAATCTCGTCTCGGAGCAGCAGAACGGCATGCGTTTCGGTGCCGGCCGAGAACAGCACGGTATTGATGCCAAGCGTGGCATAGAGTGCGGCGAGACGGTGCAGCAGGCTGCTCTTGGCGGGGTCGCGCTGCGCGTTGTCACCGCGCTCGAGCAGCGCGGCGAGCCGCCAGGGTCCGCGCCCGTGCACACCAGGCCAACCGTCCACCGCCACGCCGGCATTGCGGTCCCCCAAGCACGCGGCGAGGAATTGGGCCTCGTCGGTGCGCCGCGCTTTAGAATCGGCGCTGGAACGGTTGAGCAGCATCTCTGCGAGGGCGTCCATCTCCGGGCGGATGAGCCGCAGCTCACGCAGAATCACCTCGGGCGTTTGCTCGTCGTCGAGCTGGAGGACCCACAGATACCCCACCCGGAATCCACGTGCCAGCAGCGGCACGCACACGCGGCCCAACATTCCGAGGTTGGCGTTGGCCGGCACGGGAACCGGCTTCACTGCCGAGGCGATACCGTGGCTGAGCTGCCAGGCGCTGACATCGGGCGGAACAACCTTGCTCAGCAGAAAGTTCGTGCGTACTCGGTCGGCCGTGGGTTGATGCGCGCTATACGCGAGCAGCCCGCCGTCGAGGTCTTCAAGCGAGAGAGCCCGGTCAATTCGCGCGGCGATGTTGACCACTGCTTGGTCAATATCGGCCGTTTTCATAGATTCAATCTAACGGAGCAGCGTGGACGTCAGGAGACGATCGACGCACCTGGGCGCTACAGATGTCGAGCCGACTGCGGGGTGTCTGCACGATGAATCCGCGCCTGACCACCGGCCTCAGGAAAGACAAATACCTGTGTAAACGGCAATTTTCTGCCTTGTGCACCGCGCGACGGAGTTGCCCTCGGCCTCCGTTGTCCCCATGGCGGAGCCAGGCGGCCTTTAAATCCGGGTTTATCGTTTTAAAGCTGACCAAAGTCGATCAGCAGGCGTCTACAAGAAGCAGGAGTTCCCCATGATCATTGGCGTTCCAACCGAAGTCAAGAACAACGAGTTCCGCGTGGCCATCACCGCCGCCGGAGTGCACGAAGCCAAGATTCACGGCCACACCGTGCTGGTACAGGCCGGCGCGGGAATCGCCTCCGGCTTCGCTGACACCGACTACGAAGCCGCCGGTGCAACCATCGTCAAGACCGCCTTCGAGGTGTGGGCCGGCGCCGACATGATCCTCAAGGTGAAAGAGCCGATCGCGGCCGAGTACTCGTACTTTCGTGAGGGCTTGATCCTCTTCACCTACCTGCATCTCGCCGCCGAGCCCGCCCTCGCCAGCGCCCTGCTCGAGTCCGGCGTGACCGCGATCGCTTACGAGACCGTGCAGAAGGCTGACCGTTCACTGCCGCTGCTTGCCCCGATGAGCGAGGTTGCCGGACGCCTCGCCGTTCAGGTCGGCGCCGCGTCGATGACCCGACCGGGTGGTGGCCCGGGCATGCTGATGGGCGGGGTGCCCGGGGTGCGGGCCGCCAAGGTGACTGTGATCGGTGCCGGCGTCGCTGGCTCCAACGCCGCCGCCATGGCCATCGGGATGGGCGCTGACGTCACCATCCTGGACATCAACATCGACCGCCTGCGCGAACTCGACGCCCAGTACGCCGGACGTCTGAAGACCATCGCCTCGAACGCCTACGAGATCAACCGTTCCGTCACCGAGGCCGACCTCGTGATCGGCTCCGTGCTGATCCCCGGCGCCAAGGCCCCCAAGCTCGTCACCAACGAGCTCGTGTCGCGCATGAAGCGGGGCTCCGTGCTCGTGGACATCGCGGTCGACCAGGGCGGCTGCTTCGAAGGCACACACGCCACAACGCACGAGAACCCCACCTTCCCCGTGCACGGTTCGATCTTCTACTGCGTCGCCAACATGCCCGGCGCCGTTCCGCAGACGTCGACCCTCGCGCTGACGAACGTGACTCTGCCCTACGCTTTGTCGATTGCCGACCGTGGCGTGCGTGCAGCATTCGAGCGGGACGCCGCCCTTGCCGGTGGCCTGAACATCGCCGCCGGAAAGGTCGCGAACCGCTCGGTCAGCGTCGCCCTCGACCTACCGCTCACGGATTGGACCGACCTCGTCTCAGAGGTCGAGCTCGCGCTGGTCTAGCAGCACTGGTCGCGGATGCCGGGTACGGCCTGATCGGTCGGCCCCGGCATCCGCGACCCACAATTTCTGCAGAGATCGGTGACCCCGACACTGTGCCCATTGCCTGGACTACAAGGAAGCATCTCCGATGTCGCAAGTGAAAACCAGCACGCATCCAGCGCCGAACGCGCAACCACACCTGGCACGATCGCTCTCGAACCGTCATATCCAGCTCATCGCCATCGGCGGTGCGATCGGAACGGGCCTGTTCATGGGCTCGGGGAAGACGATCTCCCTCGCGGGGCCGTCCGTGATCTTCGTCTATATGATCATCGGCTTCATGTTGTTCTTCGTCATGCGGGCCATGGGCGAGTTGCTGCTCTCCAACCTCGAATACAAGTCGTTCAGCGACTTCGCCGGTGACCTGCTCGGGCCGTGGGCCGCCTTCTTCACGAGCTGGACGTACTGGCTGTGCTGGATCGTCACCGCCATCGCCGAGCTGATCGCGATCGCGCTGTATACGAGCTTCTGGTGGCCCGATCTGCCGCTATGGATTCCGGCGCTCGTGGCGGTAACGATTCTGCTCGGCTTCAACCTCACGAGCGTCAAGGCGTTCGGCGAGACCGAGTTCTGGTTCGCGCTGATCAAAATCGTGGCAATTGTCACGCTTATCGTCGTGGGCCTCGTGATGGTGTTCACTCAGTTCCAGTCCCCCAACGGCACCCCGGCCAGTTTCACCAACCTGTGGAACGACGGCGGGATGTTCCCGACCGGCCCGATGGGGTTCATCGCCGGTTTCCAGCTCTCCGTGTTCGCGTTCCTCGGGGTCGAGCTCGTGGGCACCACGGCCGCCGAAGCGCAGCACCCGGAGAAGAACCTTCCCAAGGCAATCAACTCCATTCCCATTCGCATCATGCTGTTCTACGTTCTCGCCTTGATCATGATCATGACGGTCACGCCGTGGCGTGAGGTCCGCGCCGATGTGAGCCCGTTCGTGGCGATGTTCGCCCTCGCAGGGCTCGGCGGGGCCGCGGCCGTGATCAACTTCGTCGTGCTCACGAGCGCGACATCCTCAGCGAACTCCGGTCTGTATTCAACATCCAGAATGCTTTTCGGGCTGTCGATCGAGGGCACGGCATCGGGGCGGTTCCAACGTCTGACCCGCCACAAGGTGCCGGCCAACGCCCTGCTGTTCTCGTGCATGTTCCTGCTCATATCGGCTGTGCTGCTGTATTCGAGTTCATCGATCATGGCCGTGTTCACCGTGGTGACAACAATGGCGTCGGTGCTGTTCATCTTCGTGTGGACCATCATCGTGGTGAGCTACATCGTGTATCGCAAGCGCCGCCCGGCGCTGCACGCAGCATCCAAGTTCAAAATGCCCGGCGGCGTGTACATGAGTTATGTCCTGCTCGCGTTCTTCGTATTCCTGATCTGGGCGCTCACCCAGAAGACGGATACGCTGCAGGCGTTGGTCGTGACGCCGGTGTGGTTCATCGGGCTCGGCATCGCCTGGCTCATCATCCGCCGTCGCCCCGAAATGGCCGCTCATCAAGAACTTCACCGGGCGAGTGTCGAGGCCGACCGGGCTTTGGCGCTCACCTTCCGCGACTGAGGGTCGAGACGAGCCGGTCAGTCCGAGGCAGCGCGGTGCTCAGCCGGCGTCACAGGGGAGACATCTGCATGTACTGCAGCCTGTCCGCCTCCCGCCGGGCGTCCCGGAGGAGCCTCACCGTTCGCAGCACGAACCCGATCAGCGCCAGCACAGTGGAGACCGCGACCAGGTAGAGGGAAACCGTGACCATGAGGGCCGGCCTCTCCATTTCCACTCCGGGGTAGCCGGCTCCGAACTGCCACAGGGCGTATCCGGCACCGGCAAGCAGAACCACCAGGCCCAGGCTGCCCAGGAACAGCTTCGGGCCGTCGCCTCGCAGAAGCTGCACGATTCCGTCCAGGAGGAACGACGCCGCGAACGGCAGACACACCGTGCCCATCAGGATCCCGCAGTGCGCCACGACCAGCGCCCCCGTTGCGAGCAACACATTATCCGAACTCACGCTTCAGTCCCCCGACTGATTGGCTTTACTGCAAAGTTCAAGCCTAGGTGGGGGCGCGCCGCGAAAGAGGGCTTTGGCCTGCTTTTTTGTCCCCAGTGGGGGTGTCGCGGCAGTGAATATGGATGCCTGCGGCAGGTCTGGAACAGACTCCACACCGGTTCGGAGGCTCCTGATTCGCCCTGCCGAAGCCGTGAGGGGTCACAAATCGACCTTCAATCGACTCAGGAAGGTCGATTTGCGACCCCTCACAGCCGTCTTCAGCCACCGTGGCGGTTGGCGCTATCGAAAGTCGGTGACTTTGGGCCGCCGCTTACGTCATGGAGATGCGGCGAACACCTCGTCAAGCGTGACCAATTCGTTCCCGCCGAAGTATTTTTGTACGTCGGCGGGACATTCCACGGCAGCGATAGAAGGGGGCATATAGACATCAACCCGGTCGCCCACGAACTCGACCTCGATGCTGACGCAGACCAACACGTTGGCAACCCTCGAATTGAATCCACTTCCGGTGGAGCTTTGCCCCGATGCGGCGTAGCTAACCAGCACCTTCGGGTAGGACATTGATCGATCGACTACCGCTCCGAACGCCGCTCCGCGAGCCCAACCGGGTGTCTGTTCATCTGTGTCTTCGCGGATTGTGGCGAACGCCGGCTTGGGCCAGACGTCTCCTGTGGACACCGCATCCAAGTAGCTGTCGAGGTTGTGGCCAATGGCGCTTTCGATGGCTAGGGCGGAGACCTTCTCTATGCTGATCCTGGCCTCAAACATTGCCTCCTCTCGTATATTCGGACGCGAACCTGAGCACGCCGAAAGAGGGAGGATCAGGCACAAAACGAGAGCGGTCTCAACAACCCGTCGTCCTGAATGCCACGGCGCCTTTACGTCACTGTTTAATCGGGAGAGCGTGGAAGGCTGCCTCATCGATGGCGCCTCAATACTCATGGATCCCCCGATTCCCTGGGCCGAATCTAGCGGGCGGGGAACGCTGACTACAGCCCCAGAACGGGCGGGCCGCCCTTACAGAATCGATGACTACTCGAGCGTCAGGAAAACTGTCGCAAGACGCGGCCAATCTCCTGCTGATTCCAACTCCTTCAGAAGCGCGCGCGGTTGCCAGAAATGCTTTGATTCCATGTGCTAAGACCCAATTCCAGCCTGGCTACGCTCTCCGAGGCGCTCCGTGGCCAACTTGATGGCAACGAATAGCGACATCTCGTCGGTCACGGACTGGGGCCCAGCCGCGGCTATGGCATCCTTGAGTCCGGCCCAACGAACCGGTTGAATTCCATCGACGGTCAAATTGCTCGGCGTGAATGTGGACCGATCAAACTCGTCGATCTGCCAGCGGCTCGCCACCCGGAACTCCCACTTATCGAGGTCGAGCGGGTCGTAATCGGCCAAACAGGTCGACGTAACCAAGGCAAAGACATACACATCGGCGTGAAGTCGCTTCGGCTTCCCACCAATGTCAGTGTGGGCGTTTCCCTTTCGCACTTTCCAACGCGGTTTTGTTTGAGAACGCGGATCAGACTTATTCCGGGCCTGAACAAGGCCTGAGGTCTTGACCTCGATGCGGGTGCCGCTGAGCGCCAGCACGTCGTACGCGTCCAACTCGACTCGACTCGCGGGAATTGCGTCTACGGCGAGGCCAACCACGTACTCGGCCAGGTAGCCGCGCAGATTGTTCGTTCGCGCATCTCCCATCCCGAAACGCCAGAAGTCGACCACCTTGGCCTGGGGTCCGTTCCGGAACTCATCGGCTGATTCCAGTTGCCATTTCGCACGAGTCATGCGGCCCCCTCGTTCTGTTTGTTGCTCCAGTCGCAGCCCGAGATGACCCCGCTTGCGCGCCAAGGTAGGCCCAGAACAGGAGTTTGTCTCTGCTCGGAACGTCTCCTGTGATGCATTCCTTTCACCCCAGAGCAGGGGCCACGGAGCATCAGTGACCGAATGTCGGTGGCCCCTGAGACCCTGAACTCCTTCCGACCGAGAGCGCCACGGCCTGGAGGCACCCGATGACCACCCACACCGAAACCGCGCTGTTCCGCCTGATCGACAACTCGGCGACGTCACCCGTGATCCTGCACGCACCGCACGGCGGGCGTGCGATCCCGGCGGAGCACCTGCACTCCTACGCCATCTCACCGGCCGAGTTGGAGGCGGAGAAAGACATCATGACCGACCACTTCACCGACGAACTCGTGGCGGCTATCACCGGCGCGAGCGCGGTCATCAGCGGGCTCTCCCGGTTTGCGGTGGACGTGGAGCGGTTCCCCGACGACACCGAGGAGATGAACGCGGTCGGCATGGGCGTGCTCTACACCCACGGCGACAGGAGATCCGGCGGGTGTCCGCCGCCGACGAGAAGCTCCTGATGGACTATTTCGCGGCCTACTCGGCCCGGTTCACCGAGCGCGTGGACGCGATACTGGCCGTGCACGGGCGAGCCGTGATCTTCGACGTTCATTCCTACCCGGAGGCCCTGCTGTCAGATGAGCTGCACGGCGGCGGCTACCGGGCACCGCTCTGTGTCGGGTCGGAGCCGTTCCACGCATCCGTCGACCTTCTGGCCACGGTTGGCGGATGCTTCCCTGACCTCGACGCGCACGCCAATGCGCCGTTCGCGGGCTCCTACGTGCCGCTCAAGCACTACCGCAGTGATGCGCGGGTGATTTCGGTGATGCTCGAGATTCGCCGGGACGTCTACATGGATGAGGCCTCGGTGACTCGCAAGCCGGAGGGGTTCGCGCCGTTGCAGGTTTCGCTGAAGCGGCTGGTCGACCAGGTTCGATACGGCTAAAACGACGCAGACGGTCACTGCCGGAAACGTACGCACTCTCCCACGGTCGCGCGCAAACCATCGAGTTGCCACGACGCGCCTTCGTCAATCCCGGGCAAGCCCTGTGGCGAGTAGCGCTTGATGGTAGCGGTAGTCCAGACACCTGGTAGCGGCGGTCGGGCATCCGTTTGCATCGAAACGGTGCCGGTCAGAACGGGGCCTCATCGGGCAGCGGTGGCCGGGCGGGTCTCGGCGGCCCGGCGCCGGCCCGAGACGCACCCGCGGGTGCACCCGGAGTGGCAATCGGGGTGGCCGGTTCCGTCACGAATGGGCGTCCGGTCGGTGAGTGCCAGGTGAGGATGCCGCCTGGCTCTTGTTTCACCGTCCACCCGGTCTCCGTCTTCAACGCATGGCAGCCCGGACAGAGATGGGCAAGGTTGTCGTGGGCGGTGTGGCCGAGGTCTTGCCATTCATGGGTATGGTCGAGGTCGGCGCCGCGCGCGGGCTGGTTGCAACCGGCGAAGCGGCAGGTTTCGTCGCGCAGGCGGAGGAACCGCCGGAGCTCTTTCGTCACTTTGTAGCGTGTGCGGCCGACCGAGAGCACGACCCCGGTTTCGGGATGAACCAGGATGCGCGTGAAGCTCGGTGCTCCCGAGGCCAGGTCGCGGGCGGTGTCGGGGTCAATCGGCCCGTAGCCCTCGAGGTAGCCGGGTTCTTCGCTGTGGCCGAGGAGGGTCATCACCGGGACCGTGATCTGGACCGTGGCACGGATGCCTTTGCCGATTCCCGACGGAGTCACCCCGTCGATCAGCAGATCGGTCATCACGTCGGTGCGCACCTGGGTGAGGGAACGCGGCTCCCCCGGCCCCTGCAGGCTGCGCGCGGCGTCGTTCGCCCGGGCGAAGATGGCGTGCACGACGTCGGCGCTCGTGGTCAGGCTCAGCGTCGCCATTCCATCGGGTTCCGCCTGCACCCAGGAGGTGCGTTCCGCGCAGGATTTCTCCCGCCGGGCGGTGATGGACTCCGGGTGCAGGCGCTCGCGGAGCACGCGAGCTTTGTGCTTGAGCTTGGCCGCCGTCAGAGCGCGCGCGGCCGGCAGCAGCGCCTCCTCGAAATCGGGCAGCGCCGCGGTGGGCACCGAGAGGGCCTGCCCGATGATCACCTGGGCGTGCCGGTAGCTGATCTCGCCGGCTTGCAGCGCCGCCCGGGTGCCGGGGAGGTCTTCGGCCAGGGCCCGGGACTCGGCGATCAGCCCCTCGGCGGTGGGTGCGGGAATGCGCATGGTGCAGGCCAGTTCGCTCGAGAATTCGCGCCGGGCGATCTCGTCGGGGTCCCACCGGGAGCTCGTGTTGCGGGGAGCGCTCGCGGCCGTGGCTTCGCTGAACCTGCGGGCGTCATCGATCAGGTCGGCCCGCTGTGCGAAGCCCCGCGCGAGGCTGCGGTCGACGGCGGCTATCGCGTCGAAACGCGAGCCGAGCTGGGCCCGCGAGGTGCTGACAGAGGTGGTCATAGCAGTCACGTTACGGGGTGCCACTGACATTCAACGGCCGTGGCACGGGAGTGTGAATAAGCTGGTCAAAGTAGTTTTGTGGAGGAGTAGTCGGGGGTGTGCGGTGATGGCCGAGGGGCAGCCCGACCTCCCGTACTGGGGGTCCTGTGCGGCAGCGGAAGTCACTGGCCCGCTCCCCCATCCGCGATGCTGTAACCGGGGGACTTGCACGACGCTCGTCTTGGAGATCAACCCTGGAGGAGCATCCGCATGTCTGAGCAGTCGTATCCGCGAGTCGGCGTCTATCTCGACTTCGACAACATCGTCATCTCGCGGTACAACCAGTTGCACGGCGACGGCGCCTTCGGCCGGGACAAGGTGCGCAACCGCGTGTCGATTCAGCCCGCGACCGAGGTCGCCACGCACATCCAGCAGGCCCTGGTCGACGTCGGGGCGATCCTGGACTACGCGGCGGCCATCGGGCCGATCGCGGTCAGCCGCGCCTACGCCGATTGGTCGGCGCCGGTCAATGCGCGCTACCGGAGGCAACTGGTCGATCGTGCCGTCAACCTCACCCAACTGTTCCCGGCCGTGTCGACGCTGAAGAACGGTGCCGACATCGCTCTGACCATCGACGTGATGGAACACCTGTTCCGCCTGGACGATCTCACCCACATCGTGATCGTCGCCGGCGACTCCGACTACATCCCGCTCGTGCAGCGCTGCAAGCAGCTGGGCCGGGTCGTGATCGGCATCGGGGTGTCCGGCTCAACGAGCAGCGCGCTGGCCGCGGCCTGCGACACGTTCGCGGACTACGATTCGCTGCCCGGGGTCATGCGGGTGACGCCCGTCACTCCGGTGCCGTCGGTGGTGACGGCATCCGTCGCCCAACCCGCAACCCAGAAAACGGCGCCGAAGAAGCCCCGGGTCGCCAAGATCGTCGCCACGAGCAAGGTTCAGACGCTGACGGATGCGACGCCTCGGCAGACCGCGCCATCCGCCGGCCACGCTGTGCCGCCAGTCGATCTCGATCTCAGCCCCAGGGCCAAGAAAGCGGCGACCGCGCTGCTGCTGCGGGCGATGGAACACCTCGCCGCGAACCACCTGGAGTGGCAGCATGCCGCCACGCTGAAGAGCACGATGCGACGGTTGGACCCGACGTTTCAGGAACGCGCGCTGGGCTTCAATCAGTTCTCGGACTTCCTCAAGTCCAGGCATCAGACGGTCGAGTTCCAGCAGGCGAGCCCCACCGCCCCGATCCTGCTGAAGGTGCGGTAGCGGCCGGCTGATCTAGGGTGGCCCGCCGGTCGAGCAGGCTGAAACGGATGCCTACCCGCCCAGCCCACAGCATCCGTCGCTACACGGGGGCGAACGTTGCCGCCAGCTCGGCCGGGGCAGCGAGCCGCACGATGACGGGCGTTGCGTTGCCCAGGTTGTCCGAGACCGGGCAGCGAAGTCCGGCCAGGCGGAGCACCTCGTCGCGTTCCGCCGTGCTGGAGTCCCAGTCGAACGCGGCGATGAGCTCGATGCCCTCGAATCCCGCTCGGTTCTCGGACAGCTTGCGCGAACCAATTCGACGGAGATTTTGCCTGAAACGCCCGAAAATGGGCCTCCCAGGCACTTTTTCATGAGAATCTCCGTCGAATTCGTTCCGGGCTTGGCGAAGGAACGGCAGCGGGAGCGGACGGGGGCGGGCGGGACCGGACGGGAGCGGACGGGAGGGAGCGGGCGGGAGCGGGCGGGGCACTAGCGGGGAGCGGGTGCTACTCCGCGCACCACACCCCGGCCTGCATCGTCGCCGTGACGCACAGGCCCGCGTCGAGCACGATCAGGTCGGCGCGGAGGCCGGCGGCGAGCCGACCGCGGTCGGGGAGGCCGATCATGTCGGCCGGGTTCTGGGTGGCCGCCCGCACCGCGACGGCCAACGGCACTCCGGCGGTGTGCACGGCGTAGCGCACGGCTTCGCTCAGGGTGAGCACGCTGCCGGCGATCGTGCCGTCGGCCAGGCGCGCCACGCCGTCGGCGACGCTCACGTCGAGGCCGCCGAGCTTGTAGGCGCCGTCGTCCGCGCCGGCGGCAGCCATGGCATCCGTGACGAAGACGGGCCGCGACGGGCTTTCGATGATGAACCGCACGACGGCCGGGTGCAGGTGAACGCCGTCGGCGATGAGCTCGGCGAAGACGTTCGAGTCTTCAAGCAAGGCGAGAGCCGGGCCGGGCTCACGCTGGTGAATCTGCCGCATCGCGTTGAATACGTGCGTGCCGGCCGTGGCCCCCGCCGCGATCGCCTGCCGCGTCAGGTCGTAGTTCGCGTCGGTGTGCCCGATCGCGGCCACGGCCCCGTGGCCCGCGATCTGCGTCACGGCCGCTAGCCCGCCCTCCAGTTCAGGCGCGATGGTGACCATGCGCACGGTGCCTCGCCCCGCCCGCATCAACCGGTCGACGGTCTCAGTATCAGGCTCGCGCAACAAGCTCTCGTCGTGGGCCCCGCGGTGAGCCGGACTCAGCCACGGGCCCTCCAGATGGATTCCGGCCAGCATTCCCCGTTCGATCAGCCCGGCCAGGGCTGCCACGGTGCGCTCGACTTCGTCGAGGGGACCGGTGACGAGACTGGCCATCATCGTGGTCGTGCCGTGGGCCCGGTGGGTCGCGGTGATCCGCGCCACGGCTGCGTCGGTGTCGGCGTCGTTGAAGCTGCTGCCGCCGCCGCCGTGCGTGTGGATGTCGACGTAGCCGGGCGCCAGGGTGCTCTGCTCGAAGACGTGGTCAGGAGGGCGGGGCGGCTCCCCCGCGCCGCAGGCCACGATCAGCCCCGCACGGATGTCCACCCACCCCGGCGTGTGCACCGCATCGGGTGCGATCACGGCCCGGGCAGCGAGGAGCATCGAGTCGACCGGGATGGGTGCGGGCGGGGTCATGAGGGTGTCTCCAGGAGTCAGCGAGTTGCAGGAACGGGGGTCAGGGTCGAGTCAGGGAGTGCTGCGTCAGATCCCCTGCCAGGCGTGCTTATTGGCCCAGGCGTACTTGTAGTAGGCGAGGTTCTCGAGCCGGGAGGCGGCGGCCTCGTCGACGATGACCGTCACATGCGGGTGCAGCTGGATGACGGATCCCGGCTTGCTCGACGTGATCGGTCCCTCGACGGCGGCGGCGATGGCATCCGCTTTCTCCTCGCCGAAGGCCAGCAGAATGAGGTGCCGGGCCCGCAGAATGGTGCCCAGACCCTGCGTCATGCAGTGGATCGGCACGTCGTCGGGGGATGCGAAGAACCGCGCGTTGTCGACGCGGGTCTTCTCGGCGAGGGTCTTGATGCGCGTGATCGACGCGAACGACGACCCCGGCTCGTTGAACCCGACGTGCCCGGTGCGGCCGATGCCGAGAATCTGCACGTCGATGCCGCCGGCGGCGCGAATGGCTGCCTCGTAGTCGACGCCCGCGGTCTCGATCGTGGCCAGGTCGCCGTTCGGCACCTGGATGTTCCCGGGCGTGAGGCCGATCGGCACGACGGCGTCGCGGGTGATCACGGAGCGGTAGCTTTCCGGGTGGTCGGCGGGCAGGCCGACGTATTCGTCCAGTGCGAAGCCGCGCACCCGGGAGACGTCCATCGGGTTCTCCGCCAGGGAGGCGGCGAGCGCCGCATAGACCGAGAGCGGGGTCGAGCCGGTGGCCAGACCCAGCACCGCGTCGGGCTTCTGGGTGATCAGTGCGCGAATGGATGCCGCCGCGAGCGTTCCCGCCGCGGCCTTACTGTCAACAAAAACTACTTCAGCCATTTTTCGTACTCCAGATTCTGGATTGTGTGGACTAGACCGACGTCGAGGAGGCGGAGTCCGGCGCACTGGCGTCGGGCACCTCGTCGTCGCCGCGGCCGGGGGTCTTCAGATTCCACTTGCGGATCACGAAGCGGAACAGGAAGTAATAGATCGCGCCATACGCCAGCCCGATCGGGATGAGCAGGAGCGGTTTCTCGGCGAGGCCGAAGTTGAGCACGTAATCGAACAGACCCGCGCTGAAGCTGAAACCGTCGCGGATGCCCAGTGCGTTCACCAGGGCCATCGACGTTCCGGTGAGGAACGCGTGGATGACGAAGAGGGGGAACGCCACGAACATGAACGAGAACTCGAGGGGCTCGGTGACGCCGGTGAGCATGGCGGTGAGGGCGCCGGAGAGCATGATGCCGCCGACGATCTTCTTTTGGGACGGCTTCGCCTCATGCCAGATGGCCAGGGCGCCAGCGGGCAGGGCGAACATCATGATCGGGAAGAACCCGGTCATGAAGGTTCCGGCGGTGGGGTCGCCGGCGAAGAACCGCGCGATGTCGCCGCTGGCGCCGTTGTAGTCGCCGATCACAAACCACACCACGGAGTTGAGGATGTGGTGCAGCCCCACGGGGATGAGCAGCCGGTTGGTGGTGCCGTACAGGAAGCCGCCCCAGATGTCGTTGGAGGTGACGACATCGCCGAAGGCAGTCAATCCGCCGGCGAAGGCCGGGTAGACGAAGCTGAGTAGAACACCGAGTGCGAGCGCCACCACGGCGGTGATGATCGGGACGAAGCGTCGGCCACCGAAGAAGGCGAGGTAGCTGGGCAAGGAGATGCGGTGATATTTCTGCCAGAGCACCGCAGAGACGATACCCATCAGGATGCCGCCGAGCACGCTGTAATCGACGAGCACCTGGGGGTCACCCTTGGCCGGCAGCCCCAGTACGAGAGGCGACATCGCCTCACCGACCTTGGAGAAGACGAGATAGCCGACCACGGCCGCGAGGGCGGTCGAGCCGTCGGACTTCTTCGCGAAGCCGATCGCGACGCCGACCGCGAAGAGCAACGGGAGGGCCCCGAACAGCGCCCCGCCCGCCGAGGCGATGACGGCTCCGCCCGTTTCGAAGCCCGGAATGGCGCCGAGCAGGTCAGGCTGACCGATGCGGAGAAGCAGCCCGGCGGCAGGCAACGCCGCGATGGGCAACATAAGGCTGCGGCCGACTCGCTGAGCCTGGCCCAGGCCCGGTATTTTTCGTCGCGTCCCGGCGTCTTCGGTGATGCTGGACATGAATTCCTCCTGTGATGGGTGTGGTGTGTGGGGCCCGGCCTCATGCCGGGCCGGAGATCAGAGCTGGTGCCGGAGATTCAGGGTCATGTGAATCTGGTAGCGATCACCGCGGTACCAGGACGTGACGTACTCGATGGCGGCTGACCCCGCCGACGAGGTGCGACGGAAGACGATGAGCGGCGCCCCCGCGGTGACGCCCAGCGTCTCCGCGAGTTGGGGACCGGCGGCATCCGCCCAGACCGCCTGCTCGGCGTTGTCGATGCGCAGGCCGTATTCGGTCGCGAACGTCGCGTACAGGGAGCGGGTGAGGTCTTGCTCGCCAAGATTCGGCAGCAGCTCCGCCGGATAGTAGCCGCGTTCGAGGGCCATCGGGGTGCCGCCGGCCAGCCGGAGCCGTTCGACGACCTGCACCCGGGCGCCCGCGCCCAGACCGAGTGCCGCCCGCACATCGAGCGGTGCCTCGATCAGCGCGGTGGCCAGTAGGAGTGTTGCCGGAACAAGACCGCGGCGGCGCATGTCCTCGGTGAAGGAGGCCAGATGCAGATCGCTCTGCACGCGCTCGCCCGCCACGAAGGTGCCCTTGCCCTGGATGCGGTAGAGCAGACCCTCCTCGACCAGCTGACGGATGGCCTCCCGCACGGTCGACCGGCTGACGCCGTATTTCGCCATCAGCTTGCGCTCGGGCGGAATCGCGGCGTGTGGAGCCAGGGTCTCCTCGACCAGATCCTGCAGGATCGAGCGCAGCTGCGTTTGCTTGGACACCGGCCCGGCTGCGAGCATTGAGCTCTCCTCCTGGGTCTGGCTCATGGCGTTGCCTTTCACTTGTTGATCGGTTCGGTCGGCGTCGAGCCCGAGTGGTGTAGTACCACTTCCGCTGAGTGGTCCGTACTGGTACGATCCAATAGTTAGATCATGAAGGCAGGGCACCCCACTTGTCAACACCGAGTGCGGCCCGGGCCTTCGATCGAATCGCAGTCGATGAGCCCGTCGCAGTGCCCACCACAGAAGGAACAGAAGATGACTAGCAAAGCCGCGCAGATCCTGGCCGCCCTCGGCGGAAAAACCAACATCGTCGAAATCGAGGCGTGCATCACTCGCCTGCGCACCGAGGTGACCGACCCCGCGGCCGTGAACGAGGCGGCGCTCAAGGCCGCCGGAGCGCACGGTGTCTTCCGTTCCGGCACCATTGTGCAGGTCGTCGTGGGCCCCGAAGCCGACAACCTGGCCGAGGACATCGAGGACCTGCTATGAGCCCGGCCGCACCCGTGAGCGCCTCCGTGGTCGCCCCCGTGATCGTCCTTTCCCCTGTGCCCGGCCGCGCTGTGGCGCTCGCCGAGGTGCCCGACCCCACCTTCGCCCAGGCCATCGTGGGCCCGGGCGCCGCGATCGACCCGCCCCGCGGCGTGGTCGACGCCATCGCCCCGATCAGCGGCACGCTGCTCAAGGTATTCCCGCATGCCTACGTGATCGTCTCCCCCGACGGTCTGGGTGTGCTTGTGCATTTGGGGATCGACACCGTCGAACTGCACGGCGAGGGCTTCACCCTGCGCGCACAGCAGGGCGACCACGTCTCTGCCGGCGACATCATCGTCACCTGGGACGTGTCGGCCATCGAGGCCACCGGACGCAACCCGATCGTGCCCGTGATCATCCTCGAACAGAAGGCGGAGAACATCACGCTGGCGGATGCCGTCACGGCCGGCGCCCAGCTCGAGTCGGGCGACACCTTCCTGACCGTCACGCGCTGAGCGTCCACCGCTGACCGTCGACCGCGGTCGCATCCGCCGGGGGATTCATGGCGCTGGCGCTGGTGCTGGTACTGGTGCTGGTGCTGGTACTCGTGCTCATCGTGCTGCCGCTTGCGGCTCGCCTGCGGCCAGGTCGGAGGTTACGCGGGCGGCCGCGTCGCATATCTCGGAGAGCAGCACCGTCAGGCGCCGCCGGCACCCGTTTCCGGACGGTCGTCGCCAACCTCTTCCTGCGCCATCGCCCGAGCCGAAGCCTCGGGCACCCACATCACGTCGCCGTGCTCGGCGTTGGCTCCCCGGGCCAGCACGAACATCAGGGACGACAGCCGGTTCAGGTACCGCGCGGTGAGCGGGTCGACGGAGGTCGGGTGCAGGTCGATGGCAACCCACACCGCTCGCTCGGCACGGCGCACGACGCCACGCGCCTGGTAGAGCAGTGCGGCTGCGACCGTTCCGCCGGGGAGCACGAAGCCGCTCAGGTCGGCGGCCTGCTGCGCAAAGTGATCGACGGCACGCTCGAGCCGGGCAAGGTGCGACTCGCGGATGCGTGCCGGCGCCGGCTCGGGGTCGTCGAGGGGCACGGACAGGTCGGCCACTAAATCGTACAGGTCGTTCTGCACGCTGGCGAGCGTACTGGTCACCTCGATGGGCAGGCCACCGGCAGCCATGGCAAAGCTGACGGCCGCGTTGGCCTCGTCGCAGGCTTCGTAGGCGGCGACACGCACGTCGGTCTTGGCCACGTCGCCGTGCCGGCCGAAGGTGGTGCGGCCGGAATCGCCCTTGCCGGTGTAGAGGGCCGGTTGGGCCGGTTCGAATTCTCCGAGGTCAGCCATAGCGGCCACTATAGTAATCGCCGCGCCATCCGCGTAGCGTTTAGGCGAGCCGCAAGCAGTTTTCTTCTCGCACCTTTGGCGGCAGTGACGTGACGGGAACTGTCCGATCGACGGGTGTTCGATCACCGAGGAGCGATATGTCCAAGGAATCAGCAGATGGCATCGAGTCGGAACTCGGGGACGCGGTCAGTGAACCGCACCGAGAGGGCCTGGGCACCATCGACAAAACGGTTTTCGGCATTTCCGCCGGCATCATCGTGGTGATCTGTCTGGTCGGGGTGCTGTTCACCGAGGCCGTGGGTGACGTTTCGGCATCCGTTCTCAGCTGGGTAACCGGCAACCTCGGCTGGTTGTTCATTCTCGGGGCGTCGGGCTTCGTCATCTTCTCGTTGGTGCTGGCCTTCGGGAGGTACGGCAGCATTCCGCTCTCCCACGACGGGCAGAGCACCGAGTTCTCGACGGTCTCCTGGGTGTCCATGATGTTCAGTGCAGGCATGGGGATCGGGCTGATGTTCTTCGGCGTGTACGAGCCGGTCACCCACCTGGCGACGCCGCCGCCGTTCGTCGACGCGGCGGCGAACAGCCCGGAGGCTGCCAACGCGGCCATGGCGTACACCTTCTTCCACTGGGGTCTGCATCCGTGGGCGATCTATTCGGTGGTCGGCTTGGCCCTGGCCTACTCCACCTACCGGATGGGCCGCGGCAACCTGATGAGCGCTCCGTTTCAGGCCCTGTTCGGCAAGGAACGGATCGAGGGCAAGGGCTGGGGCAAGCCGATCGACATCCTGGCGATCATCTGCACCCAGTTCGGTTCGGCGACGTCGCTCGGGCTGGGCGCACTGCAGATCGCGGCCGGTGTCTCACTGCTTCGTTCCGGGCAATTCGAGGAGGAACCCGGAACGGTCGTGCCGATCATCATTATCTGCGTGCTGACCGTGGGGGTCGTGTTCTCCGCGGCGAGCGGGGTGGCGAAAGGCATCAAGTGGTTGAGCAACACCAATATGGTGCTGTCGGCCCTACTCGTCGTGTTCGTCTTTGTGGTCGGCCCGACCGTCTTCATCCTGAACCTGTTGCCGTCGTCGATCGGCGTCTATCTGGCCGATCTCGTACCGATGAGCTTCCACTCGGCGGTGTTCGGCGGCGAGGAGTGGCTGGCGAGCTGGACGATCTTCTACTGGGCGTGGTGGATCTCCTGGACCCCGTTCGTAGGCACCTTCATCGCCCGGATCTCCCGCGGCCGCACCATACGTGAGTTCATTCTCGGCGTGCTTCTGGTGCCGACGGGGGTCAGCATCCTGTGGTTCGTCGTCTTTGGCGGCATGGGGTTGAACCTGCAGCTGAACGGTGTCGACATCGCCGGCACCGGCAGTGCGGCGGCCGGCTTCTTCGCGGCGTTGCAGCAGTATCCGTTCTTCATCGGCTCGGCTCTCGTAGTGATGGTGCTCACCGCCGTGTTCTTCGTCAGCGGGGCGGATGCGGGCGCTCTCGTGCTCGGGACGCTGTCGAGTCGCGGTCGTAAGGAGCCCTGGAAGCCGCTGGTGATCCTCTGGGCGATCCTCACCGGCGCCGTCGCTGCGGTTCTGCTGTTCGTGGGCGGGCTGGGTGCCCTGCAGACGTTCACCATCCTGGCGGCGACCCCGTTCGTTCTGATCATCATCGGGCTGTGCGTGTCGCTCTATGTGGATCTGCGTCGTGACCCGTTGCGCAAGCGCACCGTCGGGCCGGTGCGCACCTCCTCGGAGGCGCTCAGCGCGGTCCCGTTCACGAATGCGACCGCGGAGAGCATCGACCTGGGCGTGCAACCGGATGCCGCGTCTCCCCTCGACCCGGATGGCCATCGACCCTGAGACCGGCTTGTTTTTGCAGGCCGATCGCTCACGCCTCAGACTTGAGCGCCTGCAGGAATGCGGTGTTCGGATGCGCGTGCGGCAGGACATCCGTCACCTCGCGCAGCGCCTGCTCGATCGGGATCCCCCGGTGTCTCGCAGCGTAGAGCGCACCGACCGCGGGCGTGCGACTGACCGCTTGCACGCAGTGCACGAGCACGGTGCGTCCCTCGGCGCGCAGGGCCGCGATGACATCGACGGTGTCCGTGAGCACGAAGTCGAGGTTGGGGTTGGCCTTCTCTGCGGGCTCGTCGATCAGCCAGACCGCAACCTTGTTCTCGGCACGGATGCGGCCGGGCACCTGGGTGCGGCCGACCCGGCAGAGCGACACGACGGCGTCGATTTCCGCCGGCAGGTCACCCAGGATGCCGATCGCACCGAGCCAGACGCCATCGTCGTGCGGGTGCCGCACGAAGGTGGAAATGTCGCCGGAGGTGGAGTAGGGCAGGTGATCGGCGGTAGGCCAAGTGGTGGCGGCACGGTCTTTGCGGGACCGACGGTCGAGCACGGCCACGTCGCGGCGCTTGGCTGCACCAGGCTCGTTCCGGTCGGGGCTGGCCCGGTCGCGGCGCTCGGCCAGCCCCGGGGACCTCGACACGCCCGACCACCGGGACCGCCCACCGTCGGCGCGGGCGGCCAGCACACCGCGGCGCACCAGTTCGTCGGCGCGCAGTCCCTCCGGCCAGCCGTGCACGATGCGGCGCCAGGCGGCCGGCACCGCGGATGCGCCATAGCGCGCCCCGAGCAGCCCACCGGCGATCGCGGCGACCGTGTCGGTGTCGCGGCCGCCGCGCACGGCGATCTCGAGGGCGTCCTGCAGGTGCCCGGCAGGGGTGGCGGAGACGGTTTCCGCACCGGAAGCGCCACCCGGCGCGCTCCGCGGCTGGATGATCGCCGACCAGGCCGCCTGCAGCGCCTCCACGACCCAGCCGTTCCGGCTGAAGTCGGAGGGAACGCCGGCCTCGGCCACGATGAAGCGCGCCTCCCAGAGCGCGCGGCGGTCGGCGGGCAGGGCGTCGAGGCCCACCCGAACGTCGAGGGTGCCCTCGAGCACCGCGTGCCGAATGGCCAGGCACCAGAGCACGCAGGCGTCGCCGGCATCCGTTTCATAATGGGTAAGCGTGCTGATCGTGCGGGCAACGCCGGCGAGCGCCACCGGGTCGTCGAGGTAGGCGAGCGCCACGGGCGCCGTGCGCATGAGCGAACCATTGCCGCCGCTGCGGCCGTGCCGGTCGTGATGGGCGCGGGCGACGACGCGCACCGCGGATGCCGTGGGCTCGGTTCGGGAGAGCACCGCGCGCAGCTGGTTGCCCACGTCCGGTGCCGTGCGGGCCCACTCGACCCAGGCAGCCACGATCTCGTCGAGCACGGCCTCGTCGCGGAGGTCCCGCCCGGCCGCGATCGCGTTGACGATCGGCACGGCCATGGAGGTGTCATCGGTCCACTCTCCGGGAGCCCAGTCGAACCCGCCGCCGCCCCTCATCGTGACCACGGCGTCGCTCGCGAGCGGCGGGCCGAACTCGTAGCCGGCGCCGAGGGCGTCGCCACAGGCCATGCCCAGCAGAACGCCGGCGGCGCGGTCCAGTTGTGCGGACGTCAGTTTCAAGCGTTTCCCCCGTGCAATCGTGCGGTCGTGCAGCCAATGAAGTCGGGCTCCGGCAGGCCCGTTTTCCGGGCCCCCCGAGGCACAAACCCCCGCGTCGAGCCTACGGGCGAAACGCCGCATCCGTCGCCGCCGCATTCGAGGGTCAGTGCCGGCCGTGAATCGGGGGTCGTTCGTTTCCCCGCCCGCGGCCCTGCAGCACCTCCGCCCCTAACGAATTCGACGGAGATTTTGCCCATAAACCCTGTTTTCGGCCTCAAACCGGCTCTTTTCGGCAAAATCTCCGTCGAATTGGTTCAAGGCCGGGCACGGGGCTCCGGATGCGGGTCTTCGGATGGGGGGCTCCTCGGGTTCTACGCCGCCGACAGCACCACGGCGGTAACCATCTGGTCCCGGCCGGAATCCTTGGCCTGGTAGAGGGCCGCGTCGGCGCGCGCGAGCCAGTCCGCCACGGTCTCGTCCGGGGAGAGTTCGGCCAGGCCGACGCTCACGGTGCAGGCCAGATCGGGCGCCAGGGCACCCCAGTGGTAGCCGCGAACGGAGGCCAGCAGGCGCTCGCACGCCTGCTCGGCACACTCCAGGGTGGTGTCCGCGAAAACGAGCAAGAACTCCTCGCCGCCCACGCGCACGGCCATATCACTGTCCCGGGTGACGGCGCGCAACAGGGTGGCCATGGCGTTCAGCACCTGGTCGCCGGTGGCGTGCCCGTGCTCGTCGTTGACCCGCTTGAAGTGGTCCATGTCGATCATGGCCACGCAGATCGGTTGCCGGGTGTCACGGGAGCGGCCCATCAGGGGCGGCAGCTGGCGGTCGAGCGCCCGGCGATTGGGCAGTCGGGTCAGCGGGTCGGTGTTCGCCTGGTGGTCCAGATCGTCGGCACGGATGCGCAGCCGCGCCGCATCGAGCTGCGACCGCTCCGCCTCGTGGCGGGCCTGCTCGATCCCCAGGGTGTTGATCAGCATCTGGGACTGGATGCCGGCCGTCTCGGTCGTGCGTTTCAGGATCAGGGCGTGCAGCTTCTCGAAGTGCCCGAGCGCCTGCTCGAACCGGCCGGACTCCTTGTGCATTTCGAACAAGGCCTGCTGCAGCTTGATGTGCAGAGCCGGATCGTCGTCGAGGGCGGCGACCAGCAGCTGGGCGTTCATCATCGCGGTGGCCCCATCGAGGTCACCCTCGGCCCTGGCCACCTCGGCCAGCTGCGCGTCGTTGTTCTCCTCGAGACTGCGGAACCCGTGCGCCTTCGCCAGACGGCGGGCCCGGCCGGCCTGCTCGCGGGCCTCTTCGTGCTCGCCGAGTTCGATCAGGATGCTGACCAGGTTGGTGCGGGCGATGCTCTCGTAGAAGTTGTGCCGTTGGGCGTGGGCCACGGCCACGGCCTCCCGCACGAGCAGGAGGGCTTGCTTCAGGCCCATCTCCACGTTCATGCCCTGTGCGCTCTGCCGCTGAGCCTGGATCAGGCAGGTGTCACCGAGGTTGTTGAGACCCACGAACCGCGCCTCGGGGTCGTCGATCGTGCGCGTGAGGCCCAGCGCCTGCCGCCCCAGTTCGAGCGCCCGTTCGGACTCGCCCATGCCCTCGTGCACCATCGACGAACGGCTGAGCGCCCAGAATTCGGCCAGGGCGCTGCCACTGCCGCGGGCCGTCTCCACTGCCGCGAGCACGTGGCGCAGCGCCGGTTCGTAGAGCCCCGTGTCGCTGTAGGCCAGCACCAGGGTGCAGTGCACCTTGGACTGCCGCAGCAGATCGCCGGTGCCGTCCAGGAACTCCAGCGCCAACAGTCCCTGCTGAACGGATGCCTCATAGTCGCCCAGTCGCAGCCGATGCAGCGCCAGCAGTTCACGGGCCCGCGCCTGCTGCAGCAGCGTCGCCCCGGCCCGGGCCAGCACCGCCTCGGCCTGCCCGACACCGTCGAGATGGCTCCCACTCGCGCTCGATCGCTCGCAGTCGGCGAGGAGGTCGTCGATCGAGGATTCTGGCGCTGGTTCTGGCGCTGATTCTGGCGCCGGCGCTGCGTGAGGCGCTGCTGGTCGTGGCAGGTCGATGGCCGGTTGTCCCCCTGAGTCGTGTGCGGCATCCTGGTCTGAATGCATGTTCAGTCCCCCAACTGTTCGTGCTCAGACTGAACCTAGCAGTCGGCCTGCCTCAAAAAACCGGTTCTCGAGGGCATCGACGATGGCCCTCTGCCCCAAAACGAGGCGCACGCACGCCGACCCGCGGGGCACTCAGGGTGCCGACCTAGGATGAGATCATGACCGACCTCGCCGCTCCCCCTGCTTCCGACGCCCAGCGCCTGACCATGTTCGGGGCGGAGTGGTGCGGCGACTGCCGCCGGTCGAAGAAACTGCTCGACGCGCGGAACGTCGACTACGACTACGTCGACCTCCTGCTCGTGGGAGACGGCGCCGACCGTGCCCACGCGATCAGCGGCCGCACCCAGATCCCGGTGATCCTGTTCCCGGACGGCACCCATCTGGTGGAGCCCAGCGATTCGACTCTGCATGCGAAGCTGACCCAGCTCGGCAGCATCCGCTAACCGGCTCGCTTGCCCTCTCCGCAGCGGGGGCCGGCTCGCCTGCCCGAGTGCCTGCGCCCGGTTCAGGGCAAGTAGTCGGCGAGCACGTGCGCGGTCACGAGCGCGAGCTTGCGGTCGAGCCGCTCATACAGGGGCATCAGTGCCGTGGCGCCCGAGGTCGTGTGTACCACCCCGGCAGAGTCGAAGATCGCGATCGGCTCGAGGTCGCGCAGCAGCGCCCAAAACGGCTGGAAGAAGTACACGCTGCGACCGCCCGCCTCGAACTCATCGAGGGTCATCGCGACATACTCGGCCCGCGCCCGAACGGTGGAGGGGAAGTCGCGGAAGAACTCGCATCCGGGGTTCTCCGGATCTTCGTCGTGCAGCATGGGCGCCGGAACCGCGTACCACTCGTACCGGTCGTTGGTCGCGGTGGCCAGCGCGCTGGCGATCACCCGGTAGGTCAGCGCCCGGGCGGACGTGGCCGGTGTGGTCTTCGGGATGCCGAGTCCGGTCGCCACCTCGATACGCTTGACGATCGTGTGCGGGTTGAGCGCGGCCAGCATCTGGATCCAGCTGATTTTTTGCACGACCCCGTTGACCAGGAATTTGCAGCCGCCCTCGAGGTCCCACTGCACGCTCATGCCGTCCTGCTCGTCATGCACGATCAGGAGGCGGTCGGCCTCGTCGACCTCCACCCCGGAGATGCGGAGATGCGGATGCCGCCGCACCAGTTCGCTCGCTATCCACCACATCTGGGCGGTGAGGAAGCGGTCCGCCGGCGGGTTGTAGACCTCGTAGCCGTCGACCTCGCTCTCGCTGACGCCGCCGCTGTCGCCGCTGTCGCCACCGCTGTCGCCGCCACTGTCGCCGTCGCGGCCGGGCAGAAAGTTCTCGCCGGAATCGTTTGACTCTGCATCACTCATAGTCGCGTCCCTCCACTCGATACGGCTCTGCCCGCTCATCATCGTCGATCCGGGCCCCGAGCGAAACTCCCCGTTCGAGGTCGGTCGGCGCACGGGGTTCCTGCACAGCCGGACCCGTGCGGTGATTCTGCACACGCTGCGTCGGCCCCGAGGTCCCGACCCCGGCCCGCGCCTACGGTACCGGCATGACCATCGCCGAGAGCCGTTCCCGTTCCCGTCACCGCTTCTCCGCCGATTCCGTGGGCGCCTACCTGCACGAGATCGGCCGTGTGCCGCTCCTGACCAAGACGGATGAGATCGAGCTCGCCCAGCGCATCGAGGTCGGGCTGCTCGCAGCGGAGAGACTCTCACGGCTGCGGCCGGGTGCTTCCGGCGAGGGGGCCGCCGACTTCGGGGAGGAGCTCCGCTGGCTCGCGGCCGACGGCGGGCGGGCCATGAATCACCTGATCTGCGCGAATCTCCGGCTGGTAGTGTCCGTGGCCCGGCACTTTACCGGCCGCGGGCTCGACCTCCTCGACCTGATCCAGGAAGGCAATCTCGGCCTGATCCGGGCGGCCCCACGTTTCGACCACACCCGCGGTTTCAAGTTCTCGACCTATGCCACCTGGTGGATCCGCCAGAGCATTCAACGCGCGCTGGCCGACCAGGCCCGAACCATCCGTCTCCCGGCCTACCAGATCGAGGCGCTCACCGCCCTCAACCAGGTGCAGCACCGGCTGCGGCAGCGGTTCGGCCGCGACGGCACCATCGCGGAACTCGGCCAGGCCAGCGGGCTCACCACGCAACAGATCCTGACGCTGCGGAACCGCACCGGCCAGCCGCGGTCGATCGACGCCCCGGTCTGGGCCGACCTCGGCAGCGGCCTCGAGAACGTGCCCTTCGGCGACACCATTTCGGATGTCGCGGCGCTCGACCCGTGCGACGCCGCCGGCCGCACCCTCCTGCTGGAGCGCCTCGCCTGCCACCTCTCCCTCCTGCCCGACCGCGAAGCCAGCGTCCTGAGCATGCGGTACGGCCTCGGCGGCGACATCCCGAAGCCCCGGCGGGAGATCGGAGCGCACTTCGGTGTGTCCTACGACCGGGTGCGGCAGATCGAGCTTCGGGCCCTGGCCCGGCTGCGGCCTCCGTTAGCCTCCGGGCGGGTTCCCGGGGCGCGGGTCAGCGCCAGCGCGGAGACTGCGGAACGGGGCGGCGGCAAGTTCGCGGCAGCATCCGTATCTCGAAGTGCTTGACGGCGAATCCTCCGCGAGCGTACCTTCAAACTGTTGCCCCGGACCCCGGCGACCGCACTGGAAAAGCCGACTGAGGGGGTTCGATGTTTGGGAACGCGGGTGCACAACCGCCGAAGGACGCCGAAGGCCGGGATTTGATCTCCGAGGCGTCGTGCTCGGTGCCGCTGGGGCTGGCGTGTCCCGCAGAGAGCAGCATCTCCCTGGTGAACGACAATTCGGTCGGGAACTGGCTCGAGGACTTGCCGGAGCGTTCCTGGGATGTCGGCCCGGGAGAGTAGTCCCGTCGGCCCGGCCCGAGGCGGCCCGAGCGGCGCATTCGCCCTCGCGCGGGAGCTGCACGAGCCTGGGAATGAATCCACAGAAACATGTGTTTGCATAGAAGTCGGCATCACGCCGGACTGCGCAGCTCAGAACGCGCATGCCAGACCCGACGCCAACAGCATACCGACCAGCTTCCCGCCAGAAAGGGACCCCGTGACTCCGCACACCTCCGGACTGCACCACGTCACCGCGATTGCCGGTGCACCGCAGCGCAACATCGACTTCTACGTGACCGGCCTCGGCCTGCGGCTCGTGAAGAAAACGGTCAACTTCGACGACCCCGGCACCTACCACCTCTATTACGGGGATGACGCGGGCCGCCCGGGTTCGCTGCTCACCTTCTTCCCCTGGACGGGCATCTCCAGCGGGCGCCCCGGCTCGGGCCAGTCCACGTCCACCGCGTTCTCGGTGCCGGCCGGCAGCCTCGGCTGGTGGGCCGGCCACTTCAGGCAACTCGGCGTCGAATCCGAATTCGTGCGCCGCTCCGCCGACGAGGAACGCCTCTCCCTGCGTGACCCCGACGGCCTGCAGCTGGACCTCGTGGCCTCGTCGACGGTTGATCCGCGCAATCCGTGGGACTCGGCATCCGTGCCCGCCGAGTACGCGGTGCGCGGCCAGCATTCCTCGGTGCTCACCGTCGCCGACCCGACCGGCACCGTCGAGGTGCTCACCCGCGACCTCGGCATGCACGTGATCGAGGAGACAACCGACCGCATCCGGGTGGGTGCCGGCGACGGAGCCCCCGGCAACATCGTGGACATCCTCGCCGACCCGAACGGACAGGTCGGCCTGACCGCCGGCGGCAGCGTGCACCACATCGCGTTCCGGGTGCCGGACAAGACCACGCAGGAGCAGTGGCGCCAGGAACTCGTCGCGCGCGGCTACGGCGTGACGGCGATCCTCGACCGGCAGTACTTCACGTCGATCTATTTTCGCGAGCCCGGCGGCGTCTTGTTCGAGATCGCGACGGACACCCCCGGCTTCGACATCGACGAGCCACTGCTGGAACTGGGCCGCTCGCTCAAGCTGCCGCCGTGGCTCGAGCCCAGCCGGGACCAGATCGAGCGCGCCGTCGTTCCGATCACCCTGCCGAGCGAGAACAACCCGGCCCTCGTCGCGGAGAAGTAGGACCCTCGATGACCGAGCAACGCGACTCCCCACAGACCGATCTCGACTGGGTGCACGTTTTCCGGGCGGGTTCGCCGACGGCATCCGGCGACTCCGGCCCGCCCGGCTCAGACCCCACGGATGTCTCCGCCCCCGTGCTGTTGATGCTGCACGGCACCGGCGGCGATGAGCAGGAGATCCTCACCCTTGCCGACGCGCTCGACCCCGGCGCGACCGTGCTCGCCCCGCGCGGTCGCGTCACCGAGGGCGGCATGCTGCGCTGGTTCCGCCGCCTCTCCGAGGGCGTGTTCGATGTCGAGGACGTGGTGCTGCGGGCCGGCGAACTGGCCGGTTTCATCGCCCGGGCCCGGCAGCACTACGACCTCGGCGGGCGCCGCATTATCGCCGTGGGCTTCTCCAACGGGGCCAACATCGCCCTGGCCACGGCCCTGCTGCACCCCGACGTTCTCGACCGGGTCGTCGCGTTCTCCGGCATGTTCCCGCTCGACGATCGCGCGCTCGCCACGGACCTCGCCGACACGACGGTGCTGATGCTCAACGGACGCTCCGACTTGATGGCCCCGCTCGCGAGCGCCGACCGGGCCGTCGCCACCCTCATCGGGCGCGGCGCCCAGGTCGACCGCGAGCTGCGCGACGGCGGTCACGGCATCGCCGCCACGGATGTCGCCGCCGCCCGAGCCTGGCTGGCCCGCCCCATGCAGACCCGCGCGTAGGCGTGCCGTGAGGGAGCAGCCCGTCGGGCCGGGACTCGATTTCGAGTATCGAACGCAGCGACAGCGCGTGCTCTTCGGCACCGGGCGGGCCGGCGAGCTGCTCGGCGAGGTGCTCGGCGAGCAGCCGGCCACGGTGCAGGCCGGCGGCACGGTGCAGGCCGGTGGCACCGGCACCAGCACGGCGAGCGTGATCGCTACGGCGGGCACCTTAGGCGCCAGCGGCACCCCCGGCGCCCCGCGCGTGATGGTGATCGCGACCCGGCGGGAACTGGAGCGGTCCGCGGCGGTGCTCGCCGGCATCCGTTCGGTGCTGGTGTTCGATGAGGTCGTGCAGCACGTTCCGGCGGAGTCGGCCGAGCGCGCCCATCGGGCGGCCCAGGCGGCTCGCGTCGACGTGGTCGTTGCCCTCGGCGGCGGGTCGGCGATCGGGCTGGCCAAGATTCTCGCGTTGCGCAGCGAGCGGACCGGCGGACTGCCGATCGTGGCGGTGCCCACCACCTATTCCGGTTCGGAGGCCACCGCGGTCTGGGGCTTGGTCGAAAACGGGGTGAAGACCACCGGGTTCGATCCGAGGGTCCTGCCCGGCACCGTGATCTACGATGCCGACCTCACGCTGTCCCTCCCCCGCGAGCTGAGCGTGTCCAGCGCGCTGAACGCCCTCGCCCACGGCGTCGACGCCCTCTGGGCCCCGGGCGCGAACCCGGTCAGCGCGCTGCTCGCCGCTGAGGGAATCCGGATGCTGGCCCACGCCCTGCCGCGAATCGCCGTGGCTCCCGGGGCCGGCCCGCACACCGCGGAGGCGGCCGGCTCGGACACATCGGGGAGCGATCCGGTTCTGGGGGGCGGCGGCATCCACGGAGCCCTGGCCGCCCGAAAGGATGCCCTCTATGGCGCGTATCTGTCGGCGAGCGCGTTCTCCAGCACCGGTTCGGGCCTGCATCACACGATCTGTCACGTGCTGGGCGGGGCTTTCGGGCTGCCGCACGCGCAGACGCACGCGATCGTGCTGCCGCATGTGGTCGCCCTCAACGCGCCCGCCGCCACCGAGGCCGAGGCGCGGATAGCCGCCGCCCTGGGCTCGCGCACCGCCGTCGAAGGGTTACTCGCCCTGCGGGACAGCCTGCACGCACCGACTGCGCTGCGGGACTTCGGGTTTCAGGAGTCGGACATCGCCCGGGCCGTGGCACTGATCCTGCCGGCCGTTCCCGCGTCGAACCCGCGCGCGGTCACCCCCGACGACCTGACTCTGCTGCTGCGGAATGCCTGGTCCGGCGCCGCCCCGGGCGGGCGCTAGCCGCTGGGCGGGCGGTGCGGGCGGGCGGGCGGGCGGCG